>DUEG01000032.1 GCA_011176615.1 Anaerolineae bacterium
GCGCCATTTCAAGTTGCTCAAATGTCGTAAGTGGGGGCTTGTCGGTAAAATAATCCTTTCCATGCTCTAATACTCTTAATCCTAATTCACATCGGAAAACCGGAATGGGTGCTCCAGCAATCATTTGTACTGTAGAATCTTCGAGAATTTCCTCCTCATTTCTAGCGCGTTTCACTTGTGGAAAACTTTCACAGAATTGATTAACTTTTTCGGGGTCGGGATCATAGACCCACACCAGTTCCGCGCCGGCTTCAGTAAGCCCATTACACATCCCGTAGATATGCCCGTGATCCAAACCAATTGCAGCAAAACGAAATTCCCCAGGCTTCACTACAGGGTTTGGCTTGCCTTTAGGCGCATACATCATTCCGTCTGCTCTTTGCATATTTTATTCCTTACCTAGTTTATTTACCTGAATGTTTTATTTATCTTCCTCATGATAATCTGAGCCTAAAGTAATCTCTTCCGTAGCAAAATTATTAACGTTTTTGGTCTTTTTATGAAAGCGTGGGGCATTCTTAAGGATATTTTCTCGTGTGTAGAAGGGGTCCTCTGGCGTCATAGGAAACTTGACTGGGCTGCCAAACGTTCCAGATTGGTAAATAGCCATTGCAATCTCAATCGTCTTGCGCCCTTCCACACCATCGACAAGCAGGGCATCCTTGCCATCAATCGCGTCAAGGAAGTTCTTGATTTGCCCGGTATGTCCAATATATTCCAAATCAGGAATCTCATCGTAGTATGCTTGAATTTTTTCCACCAATGCTGGGTTCTCTTTGGGGAACCCGTTCGCCAAGGGCAACGATGCATTCACTTGCCACGGCACAGAAACGGATGCGCGCTCCCCTTGAAACACAAATCTTTGCTTCTCGCCATGGTGAACCAAGGATGCTGTTACCTGCCCTATACGATCATTTTTATATCTCAAAACAGCAGTCGAAAAATCCTCAACCTCAGAATTTGTATGCGCAATATTAGCAATCACAGCCTGCAATTCATCAGGCATCCCAACCATCCAATGGAAAAGATCAATGTGATGAACAGCATGGTTCATTGTGCATCCGCCGCCTTCTTTTTCCCAGGTTCCGCGCCACCACAGGTCATAATAATTACTTCCCCGCCACCAAAAAGAATCTACCTGCGCATGGTAAATACGCCCAATTAACCCCGAATCAAGCACTTGTTTGAGTTTCGCCATGGGGTTTTTGAAGCGATTCTGCGCAACCACTGAAAGTTGTTTACCGTTCGTACGTGCAGCCTCAATCATCTCATCGCACAGATCCAGGGAGGTTGCCATTGGTTTCTCGACTAAGACATGTTTTCCCGCATTAAGCATCGCTATCGTAGTATCTGCATGAGCGAAAGGTGGTGTACAAATAGACGCAATCTCAAAGTCTACATGCTCAAGCAATTTAGCATAACTGTCATAGACAACGGCATCTAAGTTAAAATCCTTAATCTTCTCCTCGGCTTTTTCCGGATAAAGATCTACGACCGCAACAACCTTAGCCCGCGCGGGGAACGCTAAATACCCCTCAATATGTGTCTTAGCAATTGCGCCTGCGCCAATGATTGCTACTCTATTCATATCATTATCCTCCAACTAGAAAACCCGATAATCAAATATCTTATTCCTAGGGTACTACTGCATCAACCAATGCTTGTATATTTTTTGCTGGCGTATCAGGCGAAACACCTCCGCCGGCAGAGAGAATGATCCTGCGCTTATCGGGAAACGCATCAAGGCAGGATTTGGCACTCTCTATCACTTGCTGTTCAGTCCCTTTGAAAAGCACATCAAGAGGGGGAACATTTCCCATCAAAGTTACTTGGGAACCGACTTGTTCGCGTACCTTAGCAATATCAAAAAGATGGGTGAAATTAAATATGTCCACCGACCATTCGTGGATGTATGGATAGGACGCCATGTTATCCATATCGTTATGAAACATTTTAACTACGTTAGGGAAAGCATTGAATATCTTCTGAAAATAAGGGTGAGCAAACTCAAGATAATCTTGAGGAGACACAAAGCCAATAATATCGTCCAGAACCATAATTCCATCAACTTCATGCAAAACATCCGCCTGGGCTTGCAGCCAATCGATGGTTAACTGCGTAGTAATTTCAATCAATCGATGCGCTCTATTGGGGTCTAATTTTAAACTCAATAAGAATTCACTAATACCCATCACATGTCCCGCTGTGGCAAACGGACCCCGAGCAGCGACCACTTTTATATGGAAGCCTTGATCATTCAAGCGCGGTTCCACATGATGATAGAAACTGAGTATCAATGGCATAAGTCCATCATTACGGGGGTTAGGCGGCTTTAGATGGTCAACGACATCGATTGATGTAAATCTGGGGTAAACATTGGGGGTTTTATCATCGAAAAATTTTATTTTACAGCCAAAACCGCTTGGCTCTGCCGCCATACCCATCTCAACCCAAAATCCAGGCAAGAAGATCACATCAGGAAAATCGCCCTGTACCCGTAGATTGGCATCCAACCAAACATCGGGGATTGTAAGGTAATCAATTGTTGAAACACCAACGTATCCTGGAATCCATGGGCTGTCAACGATCAGGCTCACAGGAACACTTGAAGTTTCTTCACCGTGAGCACTTTTCTTGATGATCTCCCATTTTTCAAGGTTCATACATATCTCCTAACCAGAAAAAACATAAAACACTTCCCAATAATTTACTACTTAGAGCCTTTCAACGACCAAATTGCAGTAACCACAAGTGCAATTGATAAACCAATTAAGGGCGCAATTTGGATATCCAGAACCATCAATATTAATGCCGTGATTGAACCTGGCAACCATGTCCATAACGGCACCAGGCGTGGCTCATGTCCACGCCGGCGGTGAGAAGACTCTACACCAAAAGGGATAATCAAAGGGGGTAATAAAGCCGCTAATGAGGAAAGCCATGACAAAAGCAAAAGGTCGAAGCGCGTAATCGCCAAAAACAAACCGACAATTGTAATCAAAACCATACCTGTTTTGATTTTTAATCCTGTTACAGCCCGCAAGCCAGGGGCTCCTGAATACACGGTTGTAAATGTTGGCGCAATCACAGCCAAAGTAATCAAAAGGTTGCCAATCGCCAAGCCTCCTGGTTGAGCAAGAATTCCAACCAAGTCATTCGTGCCAGTACCCCGTTGAAGATTGACGCCCGCCAGGGCAATCAATATAACTGGCACACAGAGTAAAAGATCTACAATCAATAAGTCCCTTCGTTTCCCCAATCCTGCAGTGAAATCTGGTGAACGGATACTAAAAACAGAAATATAGCCAATAAATACGGCTGAATCCGTGATGAGTAGCAACGGATCATCGAACGATAGTTTAATCGGAATGCCTGGAGCGGCAAGTTTAGCGACAACAATTACCACAAGCGCCAAAACTGCAACCGTGGTCATAGCAGCAAGCCCATTCCATTGCTGCAACCCTCTTAGCGACAGTATTAATATTGGTACGCTGATTAACACTGGGCCAAGCCAAGAAGGCATTTTGAGTAATGCGCTCAACGCAGCACCGCCCAAACCCACATTGAATCCAAACCAACCTGTCATACCAATCGCAATCACGGCTCCAACGATGCGTTGCATCGCTTTACCAAAGTAACGAGGGGTTAACTCCGTCAAGTTTACGCCATCGCCTAGCGGAGGTACTAACCCAAGCATTCCTTGAAACCATAATATCAAAAACATCAACGCGGCACTGAACAAAACATTCAATAGAGGAACAACACCTCCGTGGCGGCTGGCAAGCCCGGCGCCAACAAGTAAAGCCCCTGGCGCTGTGCCCACGCCAAGCCAAGCCCCCGCTACATTCCGCCATGTTTTAGTCTCAAGTTGTTCAGTCTGAGCCACGCTTATACCTCAAAAAGTTTAATCAAACCATTCGTCTTCAGGGTCAAACGCAGGGATTGCTACAATAGCAACCCTCAGATCTCCTACCGCCCGGTGTCGGCAGCCTGGTTTAATCATCACGCCGGTCATGGGCTTTACATTAACCCGCTCTCCATCTAACTCCAGATAGCCCTTTCCCTCGAGGATAAAATATATCTCGGTCAATTTTTTATGATAATGAACGCGTGAGTCCCTTTGTACATCGAGGAGGTGCAGGGTTGCTGATTGGTCTTTATCTTCAACGAATGCTCGTCTGGTAATTCCACATGAGCATCGAATTTCCTCAATTTCATCAAGTTGTGCAACCAAATATTTTGACATAATGACCTTTCAAACGTTACAATAATTGTCCCCCTTTAGATTTCCAACCAACAATCAATGACTGTTTGGGATTAGTGGGATAAAAAAATCAAAGGGAGAGCGCATTATCAAGGATGTAGACAAAGATTATCTCAGCGCAAGAACACCCTGCTGTTGGAACACTTTACGAATCTCTCCAGTATATTCATTAAATTTCATATCCAGACTGTCCCATCGGCGGGGTCTAGGTAAATCGATTTTTTTGATATCCACAATCCGACCAGGTCTTGGGCTCATAATGATCACACGATCAGCCAAAAGAACGGCTTCGGGAATACTATGAGTGATAAGCAAGGCAGTTTTTCGCTCTTCCATCCAGAGGCGTTGGATATCCATAGATATCTGCTCACGAGTAAGTGCATCCAACGAACCGAAAGGTTCGTCCATAAGCAATAGAGGAGGTTCATGTACAAGTGCTCGGCAAATCGAGACGCGTTGTTTCATTCCTCCAGAGAGTTCATAAGGTTTCTTGGTCTCAAATCCATCTAATCCCACATCTTTAAGCAGTTCTCTCGCCTTTTGTTCATATTCACTTTGATCCATACCGCGTATATTAATTTGAATAAGAACATTTGAAAGCACATCTTGCCAATCTAGCAAAACGGCATCCTGGAAAATTATTCCCAAGTCAGTTTGGGGACGATCGACGATTTTTCCGCCAATTGTGATGGTTCCACCAGTATGAGAAACCAAGCCAGCAACCATCTTCAAAATCGTTGTTTTTCCACAACCGCTAGGACCTACAATGGCGACCAGTTCAGATTCGTTGATGTCAAATGTAACATCCCTAACTGCTTCAATCGCATCTGTTTTCGTCAAATATATTTTGTCAACATTTTTCAATTGTATGTACGGCTCAGTCATAATGCACACATCTCATAATCGAAATCCTTTGATTGATTAGAAAGATGAGCAGTCATAAAATTTGATGGAATTACTGGAACTACGAGTGCCAATATCAAATGTGTTCTTCTGCTGCTCAATCCGAATACAACCCGCTGTCTTCCCATGAGTAATCCTCATGGGAAGACTTTTAAACATCACCTCATCGTTTATTTTTCAGGAGGCATATAGGGCGGATTAGAAATATAATCATTGGTGAAGAAGACAGTTACGTCTTTTTCTGGTTTGAATTTGGCATATTGCTCCAAAATTTCCTGGGTCGCTTGCCAATCTTCTAGTGCAGAATAGCCGATGGGCTTATCTGCCGTGTTCGGTGTATGCATGATCGTCAGAGAGCCTTTGATTTCCTCAAGCGCAAGCGGCGCATCAAATGCTTCCGCGTGTTTAGCGAAGATCTCTGCCGCTTCTTCAGGATGCTCTTGCGTATAAGCCCATGCTCTTTGGGATGCTCGGACAAAACGGCGTACGATATCCTCATTATCCTTAACCCAGAATTTGTTGACAATGATTGCTGATGAAAGCGTATTGACATTGCAAACATCCACCAACTTCGACCATGACATATCCACGCCTGTTACCTTCTCTATGCGTAACGGTTGGTCAACGAAGTACCCCAAGAAAGTGTCTGCGGTCCCTTCGAGAACAGCAGTTTCTTTAGCCTGTGGGTTAGAAACCTGAATCAATTCGATGTCATCTATGGTCATATTGTTCTTACCCAAGCACGCTTCGAAAATTGACATAGAGGCATCACCAGCGGTGATAGCAACTTTCTTTCCTCTTAAATTCTCTATGCTATCAGGGGGATTGGGGAGGTCTGCTCGATAGATAAATGACATTGGGCTGGATTGAAATGTCACGGCGACAGCCTCAACCGGCACACCCGCTGTAACACCACGCATCATCGTCGCTGAATCTGCATAACCAATATTATTGGTGCCATTACCGATCAATTTGACAGTTGTTGACGAACCACTTCCTTCAACAATGGACACGTCCAAGCCCTCATCGAGGTAAAAACCTTTATCTACACCGACAAAGAAAGGCGCATGTTCGCCGTAGAGCGTCCAGTTCAAACGGAACTCAATCGGAACAGGTCCCTCTGCCTCTGGCGCTTGGGTTGCCTTTGCTCCACCACAAGCAGAGAGCGCAAGGGTCAGCAGAATGGCAATAGCGGTCAACACGTACAATTTTTTCTTCATTTTTGTTCTCCTGTCTTCTTTAGAATAGTTTATTTATGTAATACTTAATGTATCGGCTTCATTATTTTTTCTATGTCGATACAACCACCTCCTCTCTCAATTCGTTTACATGGTTCCGAATTCTTGTTCTTTGCCGCTCCTCACTGTAATGTGCCAAGGAATAAGCATTGTCTCTAAAAATTGAATGATATAAAAAAGGATTAGTCCTTGTACTGTCAGCGCTACGATCGTGCCAAACATCAGGGCTGTTTGCAGGTTTGAATTTGCCACCAATAACATATAGCCAAGCCCCTTGTCCGCGCCAACAAACTCACCAACCACTGCCCCAACAACTGCAAGCGTAGAAGCAACCTTTAAACCGCTGAACATATAAGGCAGGCTAGTGGGCAAGCGAAAACGTGTAAAGATTTGCTGTTTCGTCGCACCCATTGACTTTGCCAGATCTATCATATCGGGCGATATCGAACGCAACCCCACAGCAGTATCTATGACAATAGGGAAAAAGGAAATCAGAAACGCAACCAAAACTTTTGGCATTGTCCCAACCCCAAACCAAACCAAAAAGAGCGGCGCAAGGGATATTTTAGGTACTGTTTGGAAGAAAAGCAATATCGGGGTAATAAAATTATCAAACGTTTTGGATGCCGTGATCGTAATTGCCAAAGGCACACCAATCGCAATCGCCAAGAAATAACCTAAAAGCATCTCATATGCAGTGACCCAACTATTTTGGAGAAGATCATGAAACCGTTCAACCATCGTTATCGCAATCTCGCTCGGCGTGGGTAATAAATAAGACGGTAATTCTAGAATACGTACGGCTACTTCCCAAATTACCAGAAAGATCGTGATGCCGATAACGGGCAACAAACGCTTTCGAAGAAGTTCATTAAATTTGTCACTCTTCCGTTGATCGAGTAACTCCTGAGGGATTGTTTCTTTATCCATAATCAATTCCTTTCAAATTGTCTCCCGAAGGTAATTTCTAAGTATTACAATCTGCTCAAATTTTTTTGTTTCACATAGTTAGATTTCGGGTGCATTTTTTCAATCCAACAATCTTGCATAAGTGCCACTTTTTCATGATTGGGCAACGATTTTCAAACAAGCATCAGCATGTGAATCTAACCTCAAGCCCAAACCTGGACCTGCAGGGAGAAAAACTCGGTCCGACTTCGGTATAAAATTGTCTGTCGTCAACGTATTGCATAAAAACTGGGGTCCGTTGAGCGCGCAAGGCTTTTGGAGTCCCGCCCAAGCATAAAGATGAACAGCTGCCGCCAAGGAAATATCAGGGTCAGATAACCCTGAACCGAGCACCATCAGTCCATTTTCTTGGAGTAAAGAGATGATTTTTTGCGAGGGATACAGCCCTGCACAACGAGCTGGTTTCATCGCAATTCCATCAAAGACGTCCAAGGAAATATATTCAGCAACGACTTCTGGGGCGATCATACCCTCGTCCATCACAATTGGGACAGCATTAGTCCGCTTCAGGCGTTGGTATCCTCGGATGTTGGTTGGTGGCAAAGGCGACTCGAGTACTTCAAGCCCTGCATCTGCTAATTTTGGCAATATTTCGAGAACCGTATCCAAATCATAACCCGTATTTGCGTCCGCCCATAAAAACCCCTCGGGGGCGAAGTCTTTGACCTTCCGCACTAATTCCAGATCGTATTCAGGGGTTTGTGGCGATCCAAGTTTAACAGTGAAGTTCGTATAACCGCGAGCCTTTCCTCGCTCCAGTTCTTGCTCAACCACAGCCATATCGTGTGATGCAATCGTCCAATTTAACTGTAGCGATTCAACCCGGGTGCCGCCCAATAAATTTACTGTTCGTTCATCCTGTTGTTTGCCCGCCAAATCATAACAAGCCAGGTCTATAGCCGCTTTTGCAAGCGGTTGACCTGTTGTGTAACCTGGACGAATCACCCTCTCCATACGCCTATGAACATCTTCAATACCCTCAGGGTCCGCACCAAGTACGGCTGGAGCCAAATAAAATTCAAGGGTTGTTTGCACGCTCTCAACAGTTTCATAAGTCCAAGTTGGAACAGGAACTGCCTGCCCCCATCCCTGGACACCATCTTCGTCAGTTAAACGCACAAGGACTGAGGGACGCCGCATCTGACCATCAGCATCTTTATTAAAGAACTTGAATTCCCCACAAATATCATAATCAAAACGACCAATTTCTACTCGAGCAATATCACTCATCTTATTTGCATAACCCTATAACCGATAAAACAAAGAGAATATCATCCTTCTCAAGACATTAGGAAAAAATCTCGGCATGCTCTCGACCCCAATCTTTAGCCGCTTGTGTCATCGCGGCAATGTTTTCAAGAGGCGTGTGGGCAGGCAGAGCACATCCCGGCGTGAGAAGTTCTACACCATTATCCAGGCACTCAATCGAAGAGCGATAAACTTCTTCTGGTGTGCCTTGTAACATAACAGACACTGCCGGCACATAACCCGAAATCAATACTTTCCCTTTGAGAATCTTTACTGCTTCTTTAATATCCACCCCCTCATCAAAGTTATAGCAAGTGGTACCTGTTTGGACTATATAAGGAAGATGACCTGTGGACTTTCCGCAAATATGCAAAATAGTTGGAGCAGGGATGGCAGGGCAAAGTTGTTTATGATAAGGCATGATGAAATCACGATAGGTTTCGGATGAAATCAAATCCCTTGAGCAAGTAGCCCCTCCAAGAATAATCGCGTCGGCTCCTGCTTCAACCTCTGCCGTCGCGTACTTAATTGCCAGCGGTGTTAATTTCGCCATAATCTGATGCACCCACTCTGGGTTTGTAATAATCCACATCAAAAAGTTGTTAAAACCAAAGAGTTTCGCCGCAATAGTAAAAGGCTCGTCTGTCAATGCGACAATAGGAGCCTCGTCCTTATAGCGTTTATGCAATTTTGAAATCGCTTTCAACGCGACAGGGACACGCCCACGGTCAAGGAAATCTTTAGGGATTACCAACTGATCTGGGTGATCATAAATATGTCTTACCTCTGTCGGTAATGTGTCAATTGTACGGTAATTTATCTCCGCCCCAAGCGCCTCTACTTCTACAGCCATATCAAAGGGTAATTTGATATTGTCAATATCTGTATAAAGGTAAATTGATTCCGCTAATCCGGCTAACAAATCCGGGTCTTTATGGGCTTCCGGCCAGAAAATACCCCTCTTCTCCATCATACCAACAGTAATACCCGTCGCTACTGCTGCTACCGATGGTCGATCGACTGGTTTTCGATTGAGAGTGTTTAAGAAGCGCTCTTTTGCATTCATATCCTGTTTTCTCATCTCCAAATTATTAGGTTTGAGTACGTTATCCGGATTCAAGGAGCACTGGCGCGAACAATCAACTCAGGGCGAATGACAATCTTTTCTTGGTCATTACCACCACCTCTTATTTGTTTCAAGAGGGTTTGCATTGCCGTAGAACCGAGTTTTTCCTGCGGAGTGCGGCAAGTCGTTAGAGGCGGCGTCACCAAGGAAGCCAATGGAATATCATCAAAGCCAATAATCGCTAAATCATTCGGTACTTTCTTGCCAAGTTCGGCGCAAGCCTGAATCGCACCAACTGCTACAAGGTCGTTAAAACAAAGAATTGCTGTCAATTCTGGAAAAGAAGACAGCAATCTATGAGCACTCTCGCGACCATTATGTACATATGGAGCACCATTAAGTATCCAATCCGGATTGACAGGCAAACCCGCAGCCTCCATTGCAGTAAGATAGCCGCGCATTCTGCATTGACCGCTATAAGACAGCATGGGTCCAGCAAGGAATCCAATCTTCTGATGTCCAGAACGCAAAAGGTGCTGCGTTGCCATCTGTCCGCCAGACTCATCGTCTACTAGTACCGCTTGAACGTTATCGTTTTTTAACTGACGTAAGACAAGAATCGTTGCAGGAAAACACCCTACAATTTGTCGCAATTTATCTTCCGGGAGGCGGGACGCACAAAGTAATAAACCATCAATACGCTTTTCTTCAAGAGATTGGAGTACAGCAATCTCACGTTCCGGATCTTCGTTTGTATTACACAAAAACACACTGTACTCCTCAGCGTAAGCCTGGTTTTCCGCGCCGCGAACGACGGCTGCAAAGAAAGGATTTGCGATGTCAGGAACAACTACGCCAAGGGTAGCAGTGTGTTTTGTTGCAAGCCCGCGTGCGATGCTCGACGGTCTATATCCCAGCCTTTCAATGACATTGAGAACGAGTTGGCGGGTGGCTGGGCTGACTTCTGTCTTGTTGTTGACGACCCGTGAGACAGTCATAATAGAAACCTGAGCCTCACGAGCGACATCATTCATTGTAATGCGATGGGTCATTTGCAACCTTTATGTTAGCGTTACCGTTAGCGTTATCGGTAACGCTAACATATTATATATTATCCCAAAATCTCTGTCAAGCCACCCGTTAACACTCATCGTCCGTACTGCTTGACAACTTAAAAACCCCATGTTAATATAATTAGAGCGACATTAACAAATAAAGTGCGATAATATCGCACTGCTTTCTATCGTAGATTTTAATTACATATTCAATATGAGAAAACAAGGAAAACTTATCGGCTCGGTTCAACGAGCACTTAATATCCTCAACTTGTTTAACGACCGACATCCGGAACTCGGCATTACGGATATCGCTAATTTCTTAGACTTACCAAAGAGCACAGCCGCAGGATTAGTAAAAACCCTTCTAAAAAACAATTATTTAGCCCAGAACGAAAGTACACGAAAATACCGCCTCGGGTTTAAAATCGTAGAGCGAGCAAGATTACTTCTCAACCAATTCGACTTGCGCCAAATTGCCCATTCTGACCTAGAAAAACTGCGTAATCAATGCAACGAAAGCATCAATCTCGCCGTCTTGGACGGCTCTCATGTCGTTTATATCGAACGACTACATGGAAACAATATATTGAGTATGCGTTCGGAAATTGGCAAACGAGAATATGCTCATAGCACGGCATTAGGAAAAGCAATCTTAGCAAACCTTCCCATCGAAGAAATTTCCGAATTCATCAGTTCTCACGACTTCGTTTCCGTCACACCGAAAACTATCACAACACCTGTAGATTTTCTGACAGAACTTCAAAAAATCCGTCAACAAGGATTTGCGATCGATGATGAAGAAAACGAACCTGGGGGGCGCTGTGTTGCTGCTCCGATCATCGATTACAAAGGGAAACCTATAGCGGCAATCAGCATCTCTGTACCTATCCAACGCATGCCATCACATAAAATCGACGAGTTTGGCGCTCTTGTAAAGAGGACAGCCAAAGAAATCTCTCTAAAAACGGGTGCTTCTTTAACACTATAAATCCTTAATAATTTAGCCTAAACACACAACACAACAAACGAGACCTAAAGAAAAAGATAAACAAGGAAAAACCGTGCAAACCGATTATGATGTCATTGTGGTTGGCGGCGGGGGAAGTGGATTAGCAACCGCTGTCAGCGCTGCACAACATGGGTTGAATACCATAATCCTTGAAAAGCAACCCGAACTGGGTGGCTCCACAGGAATCGCGGTGGGCACACTAACTGCCAACCGCACTATCATTCAGGAAAAAGCAGGCATCCAAGACACTTTGGAAGCACATATTGAGGATGCGGGAATGTTTGCCCCGCCAGAAACCGAAAAACGCAATAACAATGACCTGCGCCGTTGGTTTCTCAGTCACACCGGCGATACATTACAATGGTTGATCGACATGGGTTTAACCTTCTATGGACCTAACCCCGAACCACCCAACCGTGTGCCGCGGATGCACAATGTTATTCCAGGGGCTAAGGCATACATCACTATCCTTCATGCAAAATTAGTCCACTATGGGGGCGCCCTACTAACAAACACACCTGTTGTGGATTTAATCCAAAAAGATAAACGAGTGATAGGAGTATGCGCTCTTGTCAATGGACAACGCAAGAATTTCATAGCCAGGCGAGGCGTAGTGCTAGCGGCTGGTGATTATACTAATTCTCAAAAACTTATCTCCCGTTTCAAGGGGGAACAATTCTCTGGAATCGAAGGGATAAACCCTCATATGAAGGGTGATGGTCACCTTTTAGCCGAATCAATCGGCGCCAAATTAGTCAACATGGATATAACCTATGGTCCTGAATTACGCTTTATTGCGCCTAAGCGCCATACATTTCAGCAATTGCTTCCATCACAAGGACCTCTTGTCCGTGTGATTAGTTTATTGATGCCTTACATACCCAGATTTGTAATGAATATGTTTTTACGACGCTTGTTGGTTACCTGGCAACACCCCGAAGATTCCCTATTTAGCGATGGTGCCATCTTAATCAATCAAAAGGGCGAGCGTTTTTGTGATGAAAAAATCTCCCCCGCGAGAGAAATTGCAATCGCCAGGCAACCAGGTAAGATTTGTTATATTCTATTTGACCAACGATTAGTCAAACAATATAGCCAATGGCCCAATTTCGTCTCCACCGCCCCAAAAATCGCTTATGCCTATGTTGCTGATTATCTTAAACTTAGACCAGATATAGCGGTCATGGCGAATACTATAAAAGAGATTGCAAATCACGCCAATATACCTCAATCCCAGTTATTACAAACCTTAGAGGAAACCAACAAAGAAAGGCTTACGCAAGGGAAGCCGCTTTTAAAAGATTCTCCTTGGGTTTTATTAGGTCCAGCCAAAGCGTACTTCACAACCACAGAAGGAGGCGTGGCAATCAATAAACATTTCCAGGCTTTAAACAAACACGACCAACCCATTCCAGGACTTTACGCCGTTGGTCAAAATGGTCTAGGAGGGCAAATACTATGGGGGCATGGTCTGCACATCGCTTGGGCGATTACAAGCGGTAGATTGCTTGGAGAATATTTAGCAGAACGTTCAGATACTCACTGAGCCTCAGCGGTATGACAAAATCCAAGGAAGGAGCATTTATGATAGCAGAACCAAAAATGCAAAATTTACGCCCAAAAATCCTCGCTGCCTTCAATTTCGCACAGCAACAAGTGGAAAATTTGATTGACAAATATCCAGATACTTTCCCAATATATACAAAGGATGGAAAATGGCAAATTAAAGGAGAGTCTTGGACAAATTGGTGCGAAGGGTTTTTGGGCGGCATGATGTGGATCTTCTATAAACGCACTTCATCAACCAATTGGTTAGAAAACGCGATTCATTATTCACAACTGATCGAAGGGCGAAAAAACGACAAAACAGTACACGACTTAGGATTTCTGTTTTGGTCAACTTGGAAGCGATGGGTCGACATCTTTAAAGATGAGCGTAACAACGAGGTTGTCATTACCGCTGGTAAAACAATGGGGTTACGCTTTAAAGAAAAGGGAGGATATCTACGCTCGTTTGTTGCTGAAGATTCTCTTTTTATTGATATTATGATGAATGTGGGAATACTTTTCTACGCGGCACAACAAACCGACAATACCGAATTACTTCAAAAGGCACATCAGCATTGTTTGACAACTCGCCGATATTTAGTCCGGGGGGATGGAAGTACAGCACATGAGGGTATTTTCGACCTAGACACAGGAGAGTTTTTGCGCCAATCTACACATCAGGGATGGCGAGGAGATTCCGCATGGGCACGAGGTCAAGCATGGGCACTTTATGGGTTTAGCACTGCTTATAGTATAACTCATGAACGGCGTTATCTGCAAACTGCACGCTCCTGCGCAGATTTTTACATTGACAACACTTCCTTTGATAAGAACGCTCCCTTCGGTCCAGGAATTCCTCCCAACGATTGGAATGAACCAAACAGCCAAGCGGAAAGTTCTGCAGCAGCAATCGCAGCAAGCGGATTGATTGACTTAAGTAAAATCGTACAAGACCCAATTTATTCAGCACGCTATCAGCAAGCAGCCTTTGTCATCCTGAGTACGCTAACCAGTCCTGCGTATCTGGCATCTAAAACATCGGGATGGGAAGGAATCATCAAACACGGCATTTACCACCAACGCAAAGGTTTAGGGGTGGACGAAAGCGTAATGTGGGGGGATTACTTCTTCGTTGAAGCGCTTGATAAGGCATTATCATTAATGGAGTGACATCATGGATGATGAAAAAGTAGCCATTGTAACTGGAAGTAGCCGCGGAATAGGGAAAGGGATCGCTCTCACCCTTGCCGAGCGCGGCTGGCGCATTGCGGTTAATTACCAAAGCAACCGCCAAGCCGCCGAAGAGGTTCAGCATGCAATCGAAAGTCTCGGTAGTAACGCTATTCTAGTGCAAGCAGACATGGGTAAAATGAACGACCTCAATAGGCTTGTGGATGATACGCTGAATCAATATCAACGGATTGATTTATTAGTCAATAACGCTGGTATCAGCCCCCGTCAACGGATGGATATGCTCCATATTAGCCAGGAAAGTTATGACGAGGTAATGACGGTTAACCTCAAAGGTCCCTTTTTCCTGACCCAACGTGTGGCAAAAGAGATGATCCATCTTTTGCGCACAGGAGTGCTTACCCATCCCAAAATTATCAATATCAGTTCAATCAGCGCTTATACCAGCAGCACTTCCAGAGCGGAGTATTGCATCAGCAAAGCAGGAATGGGGATGATGACTATCCTTTGGGCAGACCGTTTAGCGGAGTTCGGAATTAATGTATATGAAATTCGCCCAGGGATTATCCAAACCGACTTAACCGCAACGGTCAAAGAGAAATATGACCGCCTGATTTTAGAAGAAGGTATAACACCTATCCGCCGTTGGGGACAACCACAAGATGTTGGCAAAGCAGTTCTTGCCATTGCAGAGGACTTATTGCCTTTCTCGACTGGCGAAGTTATTAATGTAGATGGCGGCTTCCACCTTCGCCGCCTATAAATAGACGAAAGGAACATATCATGACACGCGTTGTTACTTTTGGTGAAATTATGTTACGCCTCTCTCCGCCAGGATATCTGCGCTTTACCCAGGCGCGGAGTTTTGATGTAGTCTATGGAGGCGGAGAATCGAATGTCGCTGTTTCACTCAGCAACTACGGTATCGAAACAGACTTCATCACCCGCTTGCCAAAAAACGAAATTGGAGATGCTTGCTTGAATTACCTGCGGCAATTTGGCGTGGGCACCAGCCACATCTTACGAGGCGGCGATCGTCTTGGGATTTACTTTTTGGAACATGGCGCTGTACAACGCGGAAGCAAGGTGATTTACGACCGTTCGGGCTCATCCTTGGCAACCATCCAGCCCGGCATGGTGGATTGGTCTGCCATCTTCGATGGCGCATCATGGTTCCACTGGACAGGCATCACCCCGGCGATCTCTGAAGGCGCTGCAGGGACTTGCCTAGAAGCAGTAAAAGCCGCAAAAAGCCATGGATTAACCATCTCGGCAGATTTAAACTACCGCTCGAAACTTTGGAAATGGGGCAAGCGCCCTGGCGAGGTAATGGAAGCATTGGTTTCTTATTGCGATTTCGCCATCGGCAATGAAGAAGATGCCGCCAAAGTCTTCGGGATTCAAGCCCCCGATACCGATGTCACATCCGGCAAACTTGATGCGAAAAAATATGAGTATGTCTGCAAGAGCCTTGCAGATCGCTTCCCTAATTTAAAAACGATCGCAATTACATTGCGAGGCTCTCTATCAGCAAGTCACAACACCTGGAGCGCTGTCTTATGGCATAAGGGAAAAATGGTGTTTGGTCCGACTTACGACATTACCCACATCGTTGATCGAGTAGGCGGTGGAGATAGTTTCGTGGCTGGACTGATTTACGGACTTTTAACCTACGGTGAAGACTTCCAGCGCACACTTAATTTCGCAATTGCTGCATCAGCCCTCAAGCACACGATTTTCGGGGATTTCAATCTTGCTTCAGTTTCTGAGGTTGAGAAATTATCAGGCGGAGACATTTCCGGGCGTGTCAGCCGATAAATTTATATACTAGCGAGGAAAATAAATGTCAAAATTCAAACGAATAACCGTACTAAATACAATCATCAACACGGGTCTTGTGCCGATTTTTTATCACAGCGATGTTGATACAGCAAAGAAGATAATAAATGCGTGTCTGGATGGCGGCGTTAGATGTGTTGAATTTACAAACAGGGGAGATAGAGCGCATCTCGTCTTTCAGGCATTAGCAGAGCACTTCAAGGATGACCAGCGTTTGATACTAGGCGCAGGGTCGGTGATCGATGCGGGAACCGCTGCGCTTTATATCCAACTAGGTGCAGACTTCATTGTCGGTCCGGCATTCAACGCTGATGTTGCACGATTGTGCAACCGACGGAAAGTATCCTATTCTCCGGGTTGCGGTACGGTTTCTGAAATCTCTCTCGCGGAAGAATATGGTGTGGAAATCGTTAAAATCTTCCCCGGAAGCCAGGTCGGAGGGCCTTCATTCGTAAAAGCGGTGCGTGGTCCGATGCCTTGGACGCACCTGATGCCCACTGGCGGCGTTGCGCCGACTGAGGAAAACATCAAAGCCTGGTTTGAAGCCGGGGTCGTTGCGGTCGGCATGGGATCTAAATTAATCCGCAAAGACTTGGTCGCTTCTGGTGATTTTGATACCATTCGAGATTTAGCCAAACAAACCCTTGCTTGGATACAAAAATTTCGAACGAACGATCTTATTAATAAACCTTAGAGGACCTTAATGAGTAGAAAATATAAAACGATTACCCGTTTACTCAAACCAGATTTGTTCCAAGATTATCAAAACCAATTGGGAATTCAAATTCCCTTTGAGAAAGTTCTGGAAAGTGCTCCCAACAGCCCCATGGCACAATCCTATAAATTAAGAGCCGGCAAGGTTATTGGAAACCGCTATTGTATCCTTCCAATGGAAGGTTGGGATGGCACAAAGGATGGTCGCCCAACCGAATATACACGGCGTCGGTGGACAAACTTTGGTCTTAGCGGGGCAAAACTGATTTGGGGAGGTGAAGCCGTCGCAATTCGCCACGATGGCCGCGCTAACCCCAATCAATTGATGATCCAAGATCACACCCTCCCAGATCTGGAATTGCTCCATAAAACACTTATTGATGCTCATGTCGAACATTTTGGAAGCGAGGAAGGATTGTTAGTTGGATTACAACTAACGCACTCTGGCAGATTCGCCCGCCCAAACAAAAAAGACAAATTAGAACCTAAAATCCTTTATCACCACCCACCGCTTGAAGAAATATATAATATCAACCCAAATTTACCCGTATTAACAGATGCTGAAATCGAAGAAATCATCGCTGACTTCATCATAGCAGCCAAGCGCGCCACCGAAATCGGTTTTGCCTTTGTTGATATCAAACATTGCCATGGATACCTTGGACACGAATTCTTGAGCGCATATTCCCGTCCGGGTAAATTTGGGGGTTCTTTCGAGAATCGTACACGCTTCCTGCGGGAAATTGTCGCTGGGATACGCAGCGAATCACCGGACTTAATGATTGGCGTTCGCGTCAGCGCTTTCGATTTTCCGCCATTCCGACCCGATGATAATGGCGTCGGCAAACCTATTGACTACCGTGATAAAAACGGAAACTACCCGTACGCGTTTGGCAGCGATCCTCACGACCCTCTGAAGATTAAGTTAACCGAAACACATCAATTTCTCGATTTGCTTGAAGACCTGGAAATCGAATTGGTTAACCTCTCCGCGGGAAGCCCCTATTACAATCCTCATATGCAGCGCCCTGCTTATTTTCCGCCATCCGACGGCTACCAACCGCCTGAAGACCCTCTCGTAGGTGTAGCACGGCAAATCAACACTGTCGCCGAACTCAAATCCGCCCATCCAAACCTGGCAATCGTGGGAACCGGATACTCTTATTTACAAGAATGGCTGCCAAACGTTGCTCAATATGTCGTAAGACACAAAATGGCGGATTTCGTAGGATTGGGACGTATGGTGCTTGCTTATCCGGAATTGCCCGCTGATGTGCTCGCAGGAAGACCCCTGCAACACAAGAAGATATGCCGTACCTTCAGCGACTGCACCACGGCTCCTCGTAATGGTCTTATTTCCGGCTGCTACCCTCTTGACGACTATTACAAAAGTCTTCCTGAAGCAAGCGTATTAAAGACGGTTAAAGTGGAAAAATAAACTTTTATCTATAGTGGAGCATTATTTTGAAAGTTGTTTCATTCGAGGACGCGGTTAGATTAATTGAAGATCGAGACACACTGCTGATTGGTGGCTCAGGAGGAGGTCACGCAGTCCCTGAAGCGCTAATTTTGGCGCTCAGAGACCG
Organism: Anaerolineae bacterium; assembly: GCA_011176615.1. Taxonomy (GTDB): domain Bacteria; phylum Chloroflexota; class Anaerolineae; order Anaerolineales; family UBA11858; genus G519. The sequence continues at coordinate 18,634 of DUEG01000032.1, forward strand.
CTTCCTGAAAACCGGATCACCAAAAAACATCACTCTTTTACACCCTGTCGGTCTGGGCGACAACGACACCCAGGGAGTCAGCCAACTTGCGTATCCCAAATTACTAAAAAGGATTGTCACGGGAGCCTTTGTCAACACCCCCGCTATCCAGGAGATGGCACGGGAAAACACCATCGAGGCTTACACATTCCCCCAAGGTGCTCTGTCGCAACTCATGCGTGAAATGGCGGCTGGGAGACCCGGACTTCTCTCACAGGTTGGACTACATACTTTCGTTGACCCGCGCTATGGTGGCGGTCGCCAAAGCGTTACAGCACAAGAAGACCTTGTAGAAATTGTAAAACTTTCAGGTAAAGAGTGGCTGTTCTATAAGCCTTACAAGGTTGATATCGCCTTTCTGCGTGGCACAACGGCTGATGAAGATGGCAATGTAACAATGGAGAAAGAAGCCGTATTCTGCGAGATGCTTTCCATGGCACAGGCTACTCACAATGCGGGCGGCGTGGTAATTGTCCAGGTGGAACGCTTGGCTCAGCGCGGAACACTCCCTGCCAAGCAGGTAAAGATCCCCGGTATGCTTGTCGATTTAGTAGTTATAGATCCTGACCAACGCCAAACCTACATGACCGCCTATAGTCCCTCGTATGCAGGAAAACTGCGCGTTCCCCTAGACAACATCCCCGCATTACCATTCGATGTCCGTAAAGTAATCGCACGGCGCGCTGTCATGGAACTATTCCCCGGGGCTATTTGCAACCTGGGTGCGGGTGTATCAACAGGGATTGCAAACATCGCTACTGAAGAAGGTTTCCTGGATAAGATTATCTTAACGAATGAACAGGGGCTAATTGGCGGCGCCCCTGCATCAGGCGTAGACGCTGGCGCCGCGATGAATTACACAGCGCTGATCGACCAGCCTTATCAATTCGATTTTTATGATGGCGGGGGCTTAGACCTTGCATTCCTCTCCTTCGCTCAAGTGGATGCACGCGGAAGCGTGAATGTCAGCAGGTTTGGAAAACGCGTCATTGGAGTCGGGGGTTTCCAGAACATTGCTCAAAATGCCAAGCAAGTAATATTCAGCGGTACTTTTACAACGGGTGGATTAGACATCTACTGGGAAAACGGGAAAACGATCATTCGCAAAGAAGGACGCTTCAAAAAGTTTATATCTGAACTCGAACAGGTTTCTTACAACGGGGCTTATGCTGCACAAAAAGGGCAAAAAGCGTTGTACGTTACAGAACGTGCGGTCTTTGAACGTACAATAAGGGGATTAACACTGATTGAAATTGCACCAGGGGCTGATCTCCAGAAGGATATCCTCGACCAGATGGAATTTAAACCGACCATTTCACCTAATCTAAAGGAAATGGATGCCCGATTGTTTGATCCAATGCCAATGGATTATGTGAAAGATCTGCTTAATAAACCAAGGCTGAATATTCCGAAAAGGCTCCACAAATTGAACATGGATAAAGACCTATGACAACAACAAAAAAATCTTCGTTACCAGACCTTATTGAGGAAAATGCGATTCAGTTATCGCACCCTCGGGATGGCGTGGCGCTCCTTACAATCCAGTCTAAACCCTTGGGTGTTCTGCGGTTTGCTGTCAAGCGTGCCATAGAAGAGAAAATCCATGCGTTGGAAGCAGACCCAAACGTACATTGCCTCGTTCTAACCGGTAGTGAGAATGCTTTCTCTGTCGGCTCGGATATTCGTGATTTCAGTATAGAAGTCGGCTGGCTATTAGAAAATGAATATGTCGAAGCAGGATTAAATGCTGCGATCGAAAAATCCCGCTTGCCCGTAATTGCAGCATTAAACGGTCATGCCCTTGGCGGCGGCGCAGTGTTAGCCCTGGCTTGTGATATCCGCGTTGCTGCTGAATCGGCACACATCGGGTTTCCCGAAATCAAGGTAGGAGCATTCGCATCCGGAAG
>DUEG01000033.1 GCA_011176615.1 Anaerolineae bacterium
TTGGCAAAGCTTTCTGTAGCGGTAACTCCAAGCATCAAAAAGACCAAGAAATCCACAATCCTTTGTTTTCCATCCACTTTTTCAGCAAGTAAAATGGAAAAATAAGGGATTAACCCGATCATTGAAATGATCACTCCTGGAGGGAAGCCTCCAGACTTTTGTCCTATAAAGTTTATCCATGGTACAATCATATAGGCGCCGCCCATAGATGGGATGGCACAAAGGAACAAAGCTAAACCACGTGCCCAAGTCTTACCATTGTAAAGCGGTTTGACGATTAACAATAATGCAACACCTGCGAGGGCGCTCAGTGTACCCCAAAATGGGTAGAAGAAACTGACAAGCCAAGGTGTCAACGTTAGCAAATGCCATTTTGCATTCCCAGCAGCTTTGAATTGATCCATTCGTTCAAATTGTAAATTGACGATAGGGTTAACCTGATTAAAGGCCAAGAAAGGGACCCAAGCAATCATGAGAATAGCAGCGACAATCACTATTGCGGCAACGATCTTTCGGGTTTGGGGACTTGTTTTTTGTAACATGTCATCTCCTCATTAAATAAATATTTTTTTGTTGGATAAGACCAACTTTTTATATAATACTTTTATAGTTTAGTGCTTTTCGCGTTTTCGTTCCTTGACTTTTGTCAAAAAAATTATAGAATATTTTCATACCTACGATGAAATTTCAAACTAAATGGTTAACCAAGAATCCAGTCTTCTCTAAAATTCCATATGCCGAGCTTGAGGAATTAAGCAACATGGTTACTTCAAGACGGTTGCATAAGGGAGAATTCCTCTGTTATCAAGGAGATATATGGCCCTACTTGGTGTATGTCACATCGGGGAAATTAGAGTGGACAATGCTATCAGCGGAAGGCAAAGAAATTCGATTGTTTACTCTGGATTCGGGCAATTTTTTTTGGGCACATTCGTTCTTTGACGATGATCCCATGCCGGCTTCATTGATAGTTTCAAAAGAAGCTCAAGTCTATTTGTTGAAAAGAGATTACCTGCTCCCCATCCTTTACCGAAATCCAGATGCTTTATTCGAAGTTACTCGCGTATTAACCAGGATCATGAGGCGGGCCCGCGAAATCATATACAGATTAGCTTTTCAACCATTAGCAGGACGATTGGCAAACTATATCATTTCGAGTTTAGATGATACGGAAAACCCATTGCTAGAGCGTGATATGACGCTAAAAGATGTCGCGACTGTTTGCGCGACCTCACCTGAAGTTGTGTGCCGCTTGCTTCACCAATTTCAGGTTGATGGAATAATAAAAATTTCACGCACACATATCATAATAAATGATCGGGATTCTTTAATGAAACTAGCGAAAATAGAATAAGTTTTTATAAGCACAAGATTTCATTTAGAGACTGTTGAAAAACAAGTGGCGAAAACACCCTCCTCAAAAAGAGAAAAGTTTAATATAATTGTAGAAAACGAAACGGAGGGGATAACTCATGGCACGGAAGCGTTACATCAAGCAAGACCAAGGCTCATTTTATGGAGAGTATTTATACAAACAGCTTGTTCCCCCAAACCATTTCTTTCGCAAACTCAATAAAATCGTTGACTGGAAACGATTTACCGAAAAACTGATAACATAATCCCGGTCCGTACGGGATTATATCGAGGTGGCGGAGAATATGGACGTCCGCCCTATGATCCGGCAGTGATACTCAAGATGCTGTTTGTTAGTTATTTATACAATCTTTCTGAGAGGCAGACAGAGAACTATGTCAATGAGAGCATTCCAGCGAAGTATTTTGTTGGGATGGCGATAGACAAGCCTGCGCCTGATCATTCGACCCTGACCTATTTCAAGAAACGAATGACGCAGAAAAACAATCTGGCAGTGTTTGAAGAGATGCTGGCAGAAATCGTGCAAATGGCAATGGAAAAAGGCATTCAATTCGGAAGTTTGCAAATCGTGGACAGTGTCCATAGCATTGCAAACGTCAACACCAGAAAAGACGACCATCGCAAAAAAAAAGAAGGAAAAGACGCCCGTGACCCGGACGCTAAATGGGGAGTAAAACACCAGCGGAAAGTAAAATCTGAAGAAGGGAAAACGATCAAACAGACCGAATATTTCTATGGGTGCCGCACCGTGCGGTATGGGTATAAAGCCCATGTAAGTCTCAATGCGCAGACGCACATGATCACTTCGATCGTTCCGTCTACTGGAGAAGCATGGGATGGAAAGTATCTCAAGCCTCTGGTAGAGAAAGATCTTGCTCAGGACTTACCGGTGGAAACCGTAGGAGCAGACCGGGGTTATGATGATCATGGCTTGCATTACTATCTGGAACAAGAGAAAGAGATCCATCCCGCACCGTGCGGGATCCATTCAGGTATTCTACTCAAGGATATACGCACGAAGAAAAAAACAAGAACAAAGAAGTGTGGTTTGCCTTGATGAAAACGCCGCAATATCAGCAAGCGAGAAAGGAGCAGTTCAAGATTGAACGCAAGTTTGGAGAAGCCAAACAAGGCCATGGACTGGGTCGATGTCGTTATGTCGGGTTATCCCGCACCGTGCGGGACTGTTGGGATTTAGCATTCAAGCGTTCTTGACTGCGCTGGTGCTTAATCTCAAGCGGATGGTCAAATCATTGTGTAATGAGGGTTTCAAGACGCAAGGGTTTGTCGCCGCATAACATCTGTCGTGGTGAAGTGCGCCTGGTAATCAATTTTAACCAATTTGTGGACATTTCCCAGTCTCTAAAGACCCACATTCCCCTGTTCAACACCGCCTTATCTCCCGCCTGAATGCGGTTTCTCATAGTTCCTTTGCTTCTGGTTATCATCTCTCCGTTTTTTTATGTTTATTTCAACAGCCTCTATATACCACATATTGCTCCAAAAATCTTAGTATTGTATGATAGAAATGCTCAATCGTTTCCGATTTACGAAAACCATGCCCTTCTCCAGGATAAATATGATATTCACATGGGACACCATTGCGGCGAATAGCCTCCACAATCGTGTCTGATTGGTTCTTTGGAACAACTTTGTCATCTTCGCCCTGAAAGAAAATGATAGCATCTCGGATGCGGTCTGCAAAGAATACAGGAGATCGCTCTCGATATATATCCGCAGCATCAGGCAAAGAACCAATTAGCGAGTCCGAATATCTTTCCTCGAATTTATGCGTATCTGCGACAAGTGTAAATTGGTTGGAAACCCCATAAAGGCAAATTCCTGCCTTAAAGAAACCCGGGTAATCTTCCAGTGCCTTTAACACAGTAAAACCACCTGCACTGCCCCCCATGATGACAATCTTTTTGCCATCAACAAGACCTTGATTTGCCAAGTCTTGTGCACCGCTAACAGCATCCTCTACATCGTATATTCCCCAATTCCCCTTTAATGCATCGCGGTATTCTCGACCGTATCCAGTACTTCCCCGATAATTCACTTGTAAAACAGCATAACCACGGGTGGTAAAGAATTGAACTTGACTATCAAAATGCATACCGCGCTGGCTGGTTGGCCCCCCATGGATTAACACCATGAGCGGGGGTAACCCCCTTCCTTGATAGCGGGGGTTCTGAGGAGAATAATAAATCCCGTGAACCTCCCCATCGTCCTTCCCTTTCCAGTTTATCGCGCGAGGAGAAGCATATATCTCTTCAGGAACGTCCTCTGGCATAGAACGACATTCAATTCTCGATCCCTCTCCCGGCAGATAAGTAATCACTCGTTTAGGAATGGAGCCTCCAGATGCAAGCAACCCAATACGTCCATCTGATGGTGATACCGTAACTTGTTCAAGCCATTGATATTCATCACCAAGGTTAAGTTGAGATTTTTTACCAGAATTCAAATCAACTTCCCAAAGATGAGACTCTCCGTTATTTATTTGAGTAAAAAACAATCGCTTCCCATCTGGACTAAAAGCATATGTACGGTTTCCTTGTATCCACGCTGGAACACCATGTTCCGCATTCTCAAAGGTTACCTGCTTGTGTTCCTTTGTCTCAAGATCATATAAATATATCTGCCACCAACCGCTTTCATCAGAAACATATGCCAGGAAACGACCATCAGGAGAGAATTCTGGTTGGAAGATAGAAATATTATCATCGCCAGCAATCTCAGTTACCTTCTTTACCTTCAGTAGGGACTTGTCCTTTTCTACCATACCGATACGCAATCGCGTTCCATCCCAAGGCATATTTGGATGATTCCATGCAATCCAAGCAATATACTCTCCCTTAGGATCCCAACGGGGCTGCATATAAAAGTCATCACCTTCCACAATTTTTTGTGGCCAAACCTTGCCTTCTGTATCTACAATTGCAATACTGTCCTTTCTTTCATAAGTATGGACATATAACAAATACTTTCCATCCGGGGATACAGTCGGTGAAGCGCACCCACCAAAAGCAGGCGTAATTGGTTTGGGTAAGCCCGATTCTATAGGTTGGACATATATCCTCCCCGAATCTCCCTCCACAAAAAACACCTTTCCTTTGGCAACAGCAAACTCCCCACCGCCATACCCAACAAAACCTCGCGTAGGATATTCACTGTTCAAATCCCATCTTGCTTGACCATCAGCGGGCTTGATGACAAGAACACCTTTTCCTGATCTCACCTCACGCCAAACCAAAGATCCGTCATCATCCCATGCGATATCAGTCAGGTTTAACCCTTGCGCCAAATGAACAGGCGTTATTGGACTACTCCATAGTCCATACTGCTTAATTTCTTTTGCATCTTTCAACACACACCTCCATACAATACATATTAGATACAGGCTTAATTATTAAGACATCTCTATTAAATCAATTTAAAAGACATCCGATGAATAGAACAAGGACCTATGCTTTCAATTGCTAAACGGTGTTCTTTGGTACCGTAGCCCTTATGTTTCCCAAAACCATAGCCTGGGTAATCTGCATCAAAATCCCGCATACGTTGATCTCGCGATGTCTTCGCCAGGATCGACGCGGCTGCAATAGTTAATGAGCGGCAATCTCCTTTTATCAAGGACGCCTGGGGTGTCAGAACCTCCGACATTAACAAATAATCTAACAGGATAAAATCGGGTTTGGTCTCTAAGGATGATAGCGCCCTGAAAGCCGCCAACTTGGTCGCGAAGACAATACCAAGGCTATCAATCTCTACCGAGGTTGCATAGCCTACGGCATAAGACAGAGAATTACGAGAAATAGTTTCAACCATTGCCTCTCGTTTAGCGGGGGTCATTTGTTTTGAATCCTTTACACCAATTAACCGGTCTTTAACTGACAAATCAGATGGAAAGATTACTGCGCCAACAGCTACAGGACCTGCCAAAGCCCCCCTACCCGCTTCATCTATTCCAACGATTGCTTGAAAGCCTTCTTTCCAAAGAGAGCGCTCAAAACTTAGATCGGGGGTATCAGGAATCAATGCGGAATCAATTCGCTTAATCATAATGCCCGCGTTTTTCATCCCGCTTAATATTGTAAATATCGATACACATCTTCAATGCATCTTGCGTTGGTCTCAATTTGGTTTCCGGGTTGAAATACCAAGGAATCGGAACTTCAATTATTCGATATCCTCGCTTGCGCGCAATGTATAACACCTCAACATCAAAAGCCCAACCTTCAATCTCTTGTGATTTGAATAAATCTTCTGCGATACCTGCTCGAAAGCATTTAAAACCACATTGAGTATCATGCAAACCTGGCAATGCGAACCACCTAATCAAAGCATTGATCATTCGACCCCCTAAATGACGATAACCAGGTTCATTAAAACGAATTGAACCAGGCGCTTCACGCGAAGCAATAGCAATATCAAATGCATTCAGTTTTGGGGGGAGAAAACGAGATATTTCCTCGATTGGCATTGAGAGGTCAGCATCAGCCATAAACCTAAATTCTCCACCAGCCGCCAGCATACCTGTACGCACAGCCTTGCCTTTTCCGGGGGTCTCCTCTCGTAGAATTCTTAGGTTCTTATATCTCTCCGCGAAATCTTTCGCAACCTGATAAGTCGCATCCGTACTCCCATTTTCCACAACCAAGACCTCTGATTTGTACTCTTGGTGTTCCAAATAGGTAAAAACCTGCTCCAGAGTCTTGGGCAGGCGGTCTTCTTCATTATATGCAGGTATGATGATTGATAAAAAGATGCTTTCCACGATTGAGTTTTAGAATATTATTAAATCTGGTTGTTTTGAAATACTATTCCTAAGCCTGAGCCATAAAAACTAAGAAAATAAAACTAATTAATATTATCAACTCAATGAATATCAATAAAAACAACAAGAACCATTGCTTTTTAGTGAAGTTAAAAACTCTTTGAATGCTAAACAATTTCTGCTCGAGTCCAACCACTGGCGGCAATGAAGTTAAAGATGATTGTGAAAAAGCAATTCCTTTATTGGAATTATCTTCAACACTTTCCCTCTCAGTATCAATTTGGGCAGCAGTTATATATTCTACAACCTTATGAATTTCTTCAATACTTAAATTTTGAGGGGATTGGATAAGACTTGATGCAAAATATTCAATAGCATCCGAGAGAACAATACGTATAATCGGACGCAATGTGTCCACATACGTACCTGGATTTGAAAATATTATCACACCATCAACTTGTCCTTGTTTCTTCAAAAAATCTAAATGAGTCAAATACATAGACACAGCTCTTGCCATGAGCATTGTTCGAGTAAGCAAATTTGGTTTCTTGGGTTTGAAATTATGTGAGCGGCTATTTAAAACCGACCAAACTTCACCCTTGGCTCGATATATCCCCTTAATAGTATTTGTATAGATCACAGTTACCCCAGGAGGGCCAACCAATATTATAGGAATGGGTATATCTAAATCTGGAAGAATAGCATTTTGGATCAATGTAAACTTATTATCCAATACTTTCGCTAAACGCTTCACAACTAATTGTTGCGCTTTCATTTCCGCGTACCATGAGAAGCCAAATTTTAACGAGGTTTTAATCCGATCAGATAATGATATCTTTCCATCTTCACTTTTATAGGGGGAGAAATCTATAATATTCATTGATGTATCCTCTATAAGACTAAAATAAAACAAGACCCTTTATCATTCACGATACATAACCAGCATTCTTGCTTCGTACACCTATCCTGATAAAATAACGAACCTACCTTGATAACATTATACCAACGGAATTAAATCTCGCGGTACTACAATAAGATCCCCCTGAGAATACAGAAAACCTCTTGTAATCTTCCCTTGCTTTTGATAGTAGTATTATGATTCTATAGGATTGGAACACCATTAAGGTGATCGTGAGTATTTGAAAAACCTTCTGTAATCACGATTTTATGGCTATTCACTTCTTTTAGGCGAAGTTGCTTGTCCATTTCAAATACACTTCCCCGTAATGGGATCCGTCTTCCAGAAAATATTGTTTTCCCGTCTTCGAGGGATTGAACCAAATCTTGCCGGCTTACGATGACGCTATCAGAAAAAACAATCCCTCGCTTTTTAAACATCCTTATCCATTGGATATTTCCATCATCCCCATAATGAACTGCTTCAACGACACCATCAACTTTTTGTTTTGCCATTGTTCACTCTCCAGCACTTATTATACATTAAAATAGAGCGGCTCAAACACAGATGAGCAGGAATTCCATAACTAAAAACGTAATGCGCAAATATCTATTTAACCATATCACGATGCATTAAGCGGGGACTTTCCGTATCCCAGCAGGTAGTGACACCTTCTCCATCTGCCAATACAGAACCTCCACAACGCCAATTTGTACGGTACGATTGACCCCAAAATACGCCCATCAACTGGTCTGCGCAGCCCCCTCATCCACGCTTCCATTTACCATAGTACCCCTGCCCTTTTAAAGGATCACAAAACGCAAAACACCCCGCCAGTAACCAGCAGGGTGAATCTCTGTCGGGGTGGGCGGACTTGAACCGCCGACCTCCGCGTCCCAAACGCGGCGCGCTTCCATCTGCGCTACACCCCGTAGAGAGTGAGAGTATAATCCGAAGTACAGGATTACGTCAAGTGATTTAATCAGGCTTGCAATCTATAATCCAAAAGGATGAGAGTATGAGCGTAACACTTGAAATCCAACCTTCAAATATTGGTGTCTTGACCATTAATCGACCCCATGTGCGGAACGCATTAGATTGGGATGCAATGGATTCTTTTCGCGAGTGTATTGAAACTGCCCATGAAGATTCAAAACTTCGAGCATTAATTCTCACCGGTGGTGGGAATGCATTCATTGCCGGAGGTGATCTTCGCGCTCTTCATGAAAACACATCACAAAAAGATGGTATCCGTTTATCCGGGGTTATGACAAACGCCCTCAATCGCTTAGAGGCACTTCCTTTCCCCGTCATTGCTGCTATAAATGGACCCGCAAGAGGAGGAGGCGCTGAAATTGCTCTTGCCTGCGATTTCCGGATTGTAGCCCAAGATACTACTTTTGGATTTGTGCAAATTAATCTTGGGTTAAGTCCCGGATGGGGAGCAGGACAACGTCTATTACACATAGTGGGTTATAGTCATGCCCTTGAAATACTCATGACCGGGCGGATTCTCGATGCCAATGAAATGCAGACATTGGGTTTGGCAAATAGAATCACTCCAAAGGGTCAAGCATTAATCGGCGCAATGGACTTGGCAAAAGAGATCAGCAAGAAACCTGCCAATGCTATCAAAGCACTAAAACGCATGTTAAGAACAGGTATAAGCACCCCAAGGTCAACTGCTGAACTTCTAGAACAAAGCGAGTTCCCCCCTCTTTGGAATTCTGAAGAACACATCCTAGCCGTTGAACAATTTTTAAATCGCAAGAAAAAGTCTGAGGAATAGCAATGGACGCTTGGCTGTACCATGGACACCACCAAACATATACGGAAGACCTGATTTTTTGGGAGGAAATAGCACTTAAAAAAGGCGGACCAATCCTTGAATTAGGATGCGGGACGGGACGTGTATCCCTGCATTTGCTCAAAAAAGGATACAGGGTCATAGGTTTGGATAATGATTTTAACATGTTGACTGCTCTTAAACAGTTAGCAAAAGAAGAAAAAACATCACAACTTTACATTCTCCAAGCAGACATCACTCAATTTTATTTATGTGATCATTTTCCCCTCATAATTTTCCCATGTAATACTTACAGCACTTTAAAGCCAATCGAGAGAAAAATAACGTTAGAGAGAATAAATAAACAACTTACACAAGATGGATGGCTCGTGATTAGCATGATGAATCCAACCTTACTTAACCATTTGCCTCAAGTTGGTGAGCCAGAACTAGATACATTATTCAACCATCCCATCGATGGTTATCCTGTTCAGGTGACAAGCAGTTGGAACCGACATGACAATAACGTATTTATTTTGAATTGGACCTATGATCATTTATTCCCAGACGGGACATCCAAACGCACTCAGATTATAACGACTCATTACCTCGCTGCACCAGAATGTTACCTCGACGATTTTCGCAATTCGGGATATGAAATCGTGAACTGCCTAGGCGATTTCGGGAACCATGCTTATAGTGATCAATCTCCATACTTGATCATCATCGCTAAACATAAACCAAAGAGAAAATCAAATGAGTATAAAAACAAGTCTCGCTAAACAGTTACCCAAACAGATGGTAGAATTAAAAACCTAAAACCCAATCAATAATAGGTAATTGTCTTATCGCAATTCAGGGATAAGAAATGGGAGCATGATTAATGGAAGAGAAATTAGATTCAGAAAACAACGATCAAACACCGAATGAGAGTCAACCTAAACCGGAAGAGACTCTACCCACAGAACCTTTGCAGGATAACGTTGTCGCTGAAACTCCAAAAACAGAAGATAAAGCGGAAAGTGGTCAAGATATTGAAGAAATTACCGCGAAAGAAGAAAGTCGAGCTCGACATATTTTTCGTATTGCAATTCGTATCATCACCGGATTATTAATCGTTTTCGGATTGGGTTTTCTAACTGCTACCTTCCTATTTTACAAACCCACTTTAAACCAGTTAAATCAAACAAAAAATGAAATGGCTAAAGCCCAAGATACAATTTCATCGCTTAATACTCAAATTGATGAATTAGAAGCCGAATCACTAAAATTACAGCGTGACCTAGATGCTCAACAAGCCTTAAATCAGGAACTTCAAAGCAAAGTCTCTCAAAAAGATCTGCTTGTCTCAATCCTGACAGCACGTGTATATATCAATCAATCTTATGTCTCATTGGTTAAAAACAATATTAACGATAGCCTTGCTTCTTTAAATAAAACCAAGGATTTGCTCAAAACAATCGAAAACGATATAAAACTAGATCAACAAAATGATCTAGAGACGATAATGCAAAGATTGGATCTTATCATCACTGAAATAAAAACTGATACTTATGCCGCACAATCTGATATCGATGTATTATTGACCAACCTATCGCAACTTGAAATGAGCCTTTTCCCGGAAAAATAATTAAACGATTTATATAACATACAACAAAAACTCCGGCTTGAAACCGGAGTTTTTCATTACATATAAATTGTCTGTCATTAAGGGCTTTCTGTATCTTTGACTTGAAGCACCTTCTCTGAGAAGAAATACCATTTTGTGATTGTCTCAAACCGATCACTGGGTTCAAATAGTGGGCCAATCCGCACACCTTGAACTTGTTGATCAACAGCATACGTGTACATTGGGTAGAAGAGAGGCAGAGCAGGCAATTCGTTCACAAAACGAACCTGAAAGTTTCTGTACAAACGGGCTCGCTCTTTCGGATCTACAATAATGCGAGCCTGCTCAAGATATTCACTAGCCTGCCGATCGTTCCACAAAGAATAATTCTGCCCACCAGTGGCTTGTGTTTGATGCCAAAATGGATATGGGTCGGGATCAGGTGAGTCTGCCAAGTCTAGATCGACGAGCGCGGCTTGATATAGACGAGGTTCAAGGTATTCTGTAATTAATTGATCATAAGGGACTGGGGTTAAATTTACCGAAACGCCTATCGCATTCCAATATTTTTTTATTTCATTTGCAATTGCCCTATGGTTTTCATCATCCGGATACACAAGAGAAAAGACTAATTTTGTGCCATCCTCAGATACTCTCACAGCGCCACCTTCTGCAGGAATCGTGTACCCTTCTTCCTTTAGCATATCAATCGCTTCTTCCGAATTATATCCAATCCGTTGAATACCTTCATAATATGCCCATGTATTTGGAAAAACAGGACCATCTGCAATTGTTGCTTGTCCATGATAAATACGATCGATAATCTTTTGCCTGTTCAGCCCTTTAAGTAAAGCCTTTCTGATATTCGTGTTTTGAAAGAACGGCACTTTTGGACTATCCAGATTCAGTAATAAAAAGGATATTTGTGGCAAGCGAGATGTGTAAAAATTCAATGACGGTTCCTGTAAAGCCTGGTCAAATATTTCATCGCCAACTCTTGATATTGCAAGGATCTCACCATCTTCGTAGGCGTTAAACATTACCTCTTGGTCAGGATAATAGCGGAATAACACCTTATCTATAAAAGGTCGACCCTGATAGTAATCATCATTTGCAACCAACGATACACCTTCCACCGTAGTTCCCTGCGTAACCCATTGGCTAAATTTGTAAGGTCCACTTCCAATAGGGTGAGCATTGAAAGGGTCATCAATGATCTCCTGAGCGCTTAATCCACCCAAGATATGTTCAGGTAAAATACCAAAAGTAAGATAATCTAAAAAGGGTGCAAATGCTTCAGGAAGTTTAAATTGAATGGTATATTCATTAAACGTCTTTACATCAACATCCTTCCATAAATTACGTAAATCCTCTGGAACTGGCATATCGGGGTCGCGTAGAAGTTCAATTGTAAATAACACATCCTTCGCCGTTAAGGGTTTACCATCATGCCAGAAAACATCTTTACGCAAAGAAAAATTATAAATCTTAGCATCCTGAGATATTCCCCATGATTCCGCCAAGTCGCCTTGAGGCAAACCTCTATCATCGTATCGAACCAGGCTACTAAATATCAGTCGATCAACATCTCTATCAGGGAGATTAGAATTATCTAACAAGGGGTTTAAACGTAAAAATGAACCAATTAATCCTTCGGTATAAGTACCTCCCTCGATTGGTTGTGGCGCAATCGCTGGCGGAGAAATGACCGGCTGTTGTCCAATCAGTAAAAGCCCAATAGCAATCAATGCGAGAAACACGATCAACAGTTGCCAACGCAATCTTTTCATGGGGAATTTTTTAAGAATATATTTTGTATTATCCAAATTCAAGAGTCGGGAATAAAAAAGAACTTTTTTTCAATTTTTCTATGTTGATATCTTCGATAACACACGTAGAATTGAATAATTAAATCCGTTATTTAATATTAACCAGTAACAATTACCGTTATAATCGCCAATAGGAAGAATAATACACTCAACCCAATAGTTACGCGGAAAAGGGTTTTCTCAATGCCACGTCGAGCAGTAAATATACCACCTGCATCTCCACCCGTAAGACCACCTAAACCAGCACCCTTGCTTTGCAAAATTACACTGGTAATCAAAGCAATTGACGTTATAATCATTGCAATATTTAAATATTTATCCACAACAAACCTCCAGATCGTTACCAGGGAAAACCCTGTTTATCAGCAAGGTTGGATTATACCGTCCGACAGAACAATCGTCAATCAAATAATTCATTGACTATTAACAAATAATGGGAAAGATTTAATGAACGAATATACGATCAATCTCCACATGCACACACCATACTCAGATGGAACTGGTACCCACAAAGAAATTGCACAGGCAGCGATGGAAGCAGGCATTGATGCAGTGATTGTGACCGATCATAATGTTTGGGTTAGTGGCTTAGAAGGATATTATCAAGATCAAGGGAAACGAGTCCTTGTTTTGATAGGAGAAGAAGTGCATGATCAGGCACGGGATCCTCAAAAAAACCATTTATTAGTCTTCAATACTAATCGAGAACTTGCTCCATTTGCAAAAGACCCTCAACGATTGATCAATGCTGTAAAGGAATCGGGCGGGTTGTCTTTCCTCGCTCATCCAGTTGACCCTGCAGCTCCTGCTGTGGGTGAGGGAGACCTTTCCTGGGTTAGTTGGGGGGTACATGGATATACAGGAATCGAACTCTGGAATGCTTTTTCTGAATTCAAAGTACACATTAAAACCAAATTGCATGCAATTTATTATGCATACAATTTCAAACGAATTGCCCATGGACCATTACCGGAAGCATTAAAACTATGGGATCATTTACTAAAGAAAGGTGAACGTGTAGTCGCTGTCGCCGGATCAGATGCTCATGCTCTGCACGCATCCCTTGGTCCTCTACACAGAGTCTTATTCCCCTACGAAGATCATTTCAAAGCAGTAAACACCCATATCTTTACACCCACCCCGCTCACCGGCAATCTCGATGATGATAAATCCCTCATATATGATGCACTTAGAAACGGGCATGTTTTTATTGGATATGACTTACCATTCTCTACCAAGGGTTTTCGCTTTACCGGTCAAGGCAAAAATACAAAAGCCCTAATGGGAGATGAGATTTCAGGAGAGAACGGCGTCACCCTACAAATTCATCTTCCTCTTGCCACGGAATGTCAACTTCTTAAAGATGGTGAAGTCATCGAAAAGTGGAGCCATCATGAAAACCACACTCATATCGCCACCGAGAAAGGCGTTTATAGAGTAGAAGCATTCATCAATTATCTGGGGAAACGCCGTGGATGGATTTTTAGTAATCCTATATATATCCGGTAATATTAACGGATTATCAGGCTAATCGGTGGTCTCAATCAGACAAAATTAGACAGTAATCTTTTAATAATCCCAAGAGTTTATATCTTCGAGGTACCTATTTCTTAATATTTGGCTGAACCTTCGTTCGGTATAATAGGTATTTGGTATCGATTAAAAGAAAACTATTCAATTAAGTCAACGAATCTAAACCATAAAAGGAATTTATGGATTTCAAACTTCATGCCCCTTTTAAACCCACTGGTGATCAACCAGAGGCGATAAATTTACTAATCCAAGGATTAAAGAAAGGGTATAAACACCAAGTTCTTCTTGGAGCCACTGGAACAGGGAAAACCTTTACGATGGCAAACATCATCGCGTCATTGAATAAGGCTACCCTTGTCATCGCTCATAATAAAACCCTTGTCGCACAACTTTATGCGGAATTTAAAGATTTCTTTCCAGAAAACGCTGTGGAATACTTTGTGTCTTATTACGATTATTACCAACCTGAAGCCTATGTACCCAAGCATGACCTATATATTGAAAAAGAAACTGACATCAATGAGGAAATCGAAAGACTTAGATTAGCAGCAACAACCGCTCTAATGTCAAGAAAGGATGTAATTATCGTCGCTTCAGTATCCTGTATTTATGGATTAGGTAACCCTGAAGCATACGGTAAAATTGCAATCGATTTAAAAGTAGGAAATATATACAGACGGACAGCCCTCTTAAGACATTTAATCGAAAGCCAATATCATCGCAATGACCTAGAACTTCGCCCTGGCGCTTTCCGCGTCAGAGGAGACACACTTGAAATTGCCCCAGCCTATGAAGAACGATTTATTTATCGGATTAGTTTCTTCGGTGATGAAGTAGAACGCATCGTAGAACTTGATCACATTACTGGCGAAATTCGTCGTGAACTGAATTTCATTGATATTTATCCCGCAAAACATTTTATTACCGAAGAAGAAAAGACCCTTCTCGCGATTAAGGATATCACACAAGAACTTGAAGAAAGAATCGCTTATTTCCAAGCGCATGAACAATACTTGGAAGCGCAACGTATTGAACAGAGAACAAGGTATGACTTGGAAATGCTTCGAGAAGTAGGGTATTGCTCTGGAATCGAGAACTATTCTCGCCATCTCGACCAACGTCCCGCAGGAACACCTCCGTGGACATTGATGGATTATATGCCAAGTGATTATCTATTATTTATTGATGAATCCCACATGACCGTGCCCCAAATACGAGGGATGTATAACGGTGATAGATCTCGCAAACAAACATTAGTTGAATATGGATTTCGACTTCCTTCAGCGCTTGACAATCGCCCATTGACTTTCAATGAATTTGAGCAAAGGATGGGACAAACAATCTATACGTCTGCAACACCAGGTCCTTACGAATTAAATCGAGCCGATCAAATAGTCGATCAAATTATCCGTCCAACAGGGCTTGTCGACCCCGAAATAGAAATACGACCAACAAAGGGACAGATTGATGACCTTGTAGGTGAAATATACAAACGGGTAGAAAATGGTCAACGAATACTTATAACTACTTTAACCAAGCGTATGGCTGAAGATTTATCCGATTATTTAATGGAATTGGGAATAAAAGTCCATTATTTACACTCAGAAATCGACACTTTAGAGCGGGTAGGAATATTACGCGATTTACGATTAGGTGTTTTTGATGTTGTGGTCGGCATTAACCTCCTGCGTGAGGGATTAGACCTTCCGGAAGTGTCCTTAGTGGCTATCCTCGATGCAGACAAACAAGGATTCCTGCGCTCAGCAACAGCCCTTATTCAGACAATAGGACGAGCAGCACGTCATATTCAGGGCAAGGTCATCATGTACGCTGATAAAGTCACGGATGCGATGCAAAAAGCCATCAATGAAACAGACCGCAGGCGTAATAAGCAAATCAACTACAACGAAATGTATGGAATCAAACCTGCTAGCATCATAAAAGCAGTACGTGATTTAACTGACCAGTTATCCTCGACGCACAGTCTTGCTGAAACTCAAGGGGAATATCACACTAAACGAGTCAGCACATTACCCAGATCAGAGATCGAGCACCTTATCTTGGAAATGAACAAACAGATGAAAGAAGCCGCAGATAACCTTGAATTCGAAAAAGCAGCCGCCTTCCGAGATCAAATCTTTGAAATGCGAAAAATTCTCATCGAAGACACAAATCTAAAACCATGGGAGAAAATACGCTATCTGGCTAACGAACCCTAAACATATCATTTCAAGATTGATATATGATTATTTTTGTTTTGATATTTATTTATGCCTTCTGACCCCATCATCAACAATCCCCCTCTTTTTTCATCATTCCTCCATAATTCCTTCACAAAATCTTCATAGATTTCCGATAAACTTTAACCAACAATAAAGATAGGACGGTTTGATTATTCGATACACAAACCGCAACAATAACCTTAATAAAAATTAAGGAAGGAGTGTGAAAGATGAAAAAAACTTTTATTTTACTTATCATAGTTGGTGTGGTGGTTGCGACTTTAGGCGTTGTTGGATATGCATATGCACAAGGGGACACGCCTGGCACCCCTGCTCAACCACATGTACCTGGCATCAAAAAGGGTTCCATGGGCTTTGGTAGAGGACAAAGGTTGCAAGGTAGTGGTTTCTTCCCTGGTGCACGCGTTTTGAAAGGGCAAGATGGTCCAATGCACGAATACTTACTTCCGGCATTCGCGAATGCATTTGGCTTGAATGAAGAGGAAACGCAAGTTCTCCAACAAGCACAACAAATCATGGCAAAAGTATCTGAGAATTATCCTCCCGGTTCCGAGGAATTCAATGCCAATATGAAAGAAGCAGTTCAATCAGCGGTGGATGCTGCCCTGAATGATAATGCAATCACCGAAGATCAAGCACAGAAAATCCTCGATCATTTCACTCGGTTTGAAACTAGTACTTCTGGTAAAAATGGGTTTGGACACCGCGAAATGGGAATGCCAGAAGCACAAAATGGTTATCTTTCGGAATACGTACAACCTGCTCTTGCTGAGGCATTCGGGCTAACGACTGAAGATCTACAGGCTCGGCATGATGCTGGCGATACCCTTTGGGATATTGGTGTAGATCAAGGACTTACTCTAGAAGAATTCCAAAATAAAATGGTCGATGCTCACGCCAATGCAATCAATGCTGCGCTTAAAGATGGCACAATTACTCAAGATCAGGCAGATTTTATGCTTGAACGGCTAAGTACTGGCTCGAACTTTGGGTTTGGAACTAAAAGACATCATCACTAAATCAGAGCAACTCAAAGTGATATCAATCTTAAGAAACTGGTTTCAAGATCATTGAAACCAGTTTTTTCATCAATTTTTCGTAACATCTTCACATAATCTTCAACCGTACGAAATATGATAATAAGGATAGGCTTAATTCCACTTTATGGCAATAAAGTAAAAGAAATAAAGAACATTTTCAATCAACGCATTTCCAAATTGGCACTTGTCAAAAACAAGATTCGACATTGGTCATTGATGCTTTATAATTAATATACAAGCAGTGAAAGGCTGATCTTATGGCAATGATATTAATCATTGAAGACGAAACAGAACTAGCAAAAGTATTGCGTTCTTATCTGGAGAAAGCCGGTTTCAATGTTACCACCGCATATCGCGGAGACACCGGTCTCTCTACTTGGGAACATAAACATCCGGATCTCGTCATCCTAGATCTTAACCTTCCCGGGATGGATGGGTTAGATGTGGCACGCGAAATACGAAGAAAATCAAATACACCAATTATTATGTTAACAGCCCGTGTGGAAGAAACCGATCAATTAATCGGGCTTGAATTAGGAGCCGATGACTATATCCTAAAACCATTCTCGCCACGCGTTGTGGTTGCTCGCGTAAGAGCAATCCTACGCCGATTTGAAGATAGAACAGAGAGTCATCAGGTCATCCACGTCTCGGATTTAACAATTGATAATAAAGCCCACCTGGTTTTAAGAAATGATGAATTAATTGATCTGACACCCACAGAATTCTCCCTTTTGAAAACTCTTGCTTCCCATCCCGGTCAGGCTTTCGACAGACTCCAATTACTCGAAGCAACGCAAGGGAATACGTATGAGGGTTATGAACGTACCATTGATGCACATATCAAAAATCTTCGAGCAAAGTTAGAAACTGATCCTAAAAATCCTCAGTATATCGAAACGGTTTTCGGTATTGGTTATCGCTTTGTAAAAACCTCCTAATTTCAGATACTCATGAGAAAAAAACTTATCTTATCTTTTTTTATCATCGTCCTGGTTACCGTCGGTTTAGTAATCTTAATATCCAACCGCCAAGCCATGAAGGACATCCAAACTTATATGTTTCGAGGCGGCTTCACTGGTACCGAAGAGATTGTGATTGCTTTAGAGGATTACTATAGGGACAATCAAACGCTGGAAGGTGTAGGAAATATTCTAACACATCCACCAACAGGAAAACGGTTTCGATCTGTTAATCAAAACACAATCCCCAAGTTTCCTCCAGGAGGTAAACCCATTTGGATTCGCGTAGCAGATGCGGACGGGAACTTAATATACGACACCAATGGACAGAATACAAAGAGCCAATTAACCAAAGAGGAAATTTCACGCGCTATTCCCCTTGAAGTTGACAAACAATTGATTGGATACCTTCTTCCAGAAGGAAACATCCATTTCACACCAGAAAATGAGGCGTCGCTACTTAATCGATTTAATTCAGCGATTTTCTTAGCGGGGTTAATTTCAGGTGTTGCTGCTTTGATTGTTGCATTTCTCTTAGCAGATAGACTCGTAAAACCCATCCGTGCCCTCACAAACGCCGCGCACAGCCTTGCAGAAGGACATCTGGATGAGCGTGTTCAGTTCAAGGGAAACGACGAAATTGCTACACTTGGGTACACATTCAATCAAATGGCTAATTCTTTGCAACGGGCAGAAGAACGAAGACAAGGATTAACCGCCGATATCGCTCACGAATTACGCACACCATTAGCAGTACAACGCGCTCATATCGAAGCAATTGAGGATGGAATTTACGACCTTACATTAGAGAATCTAGCACCGATTGAAGAGCAAAACCGTTTACTCTCACGGATCGTCGAGGACTTACGTGTTTTAGCATTGGCTGATACGGGAGAATTAACTTTAGAGAAAACAAATATCAATATTGTCGCATTGGTCAAAGCCGTGATCAATCGTTTTCAAGCCCAAGTACAAGAACGCCATGTGAAATTGTCTTTCATAAATGGGGAAAAACATCCATCCGTTTTCGTTGACCCCCAGCGAATCGAGCAAATCTTACACAATTTAATTAGCAATGCTTTACGGTATAGTCCTGAAAATAGTGAGATCACCATTCAACTTTCAACAAACGAAAATCAATTAACGATAAGTATTCGAGACAGCGGCCCAGGCATCCCAGAGAAAGCGATACCACATCTTTTTGAACGATTTTACAAAACAAGTAAATCAAGAAGTCGCGAAGAAGGAGGTACAGGTCTGGGACTGTCGATTGCACGCAAATTAGCAATTGCCCATCATGGCAACCTAACTGCTGAAAATCACCCAGAGGGTGGCGCTCTATTTACATTAACCCTGCCATTATCTTCTCAAGAAGCAAAGAAATGATTCGAAATAATGTAACCAGATATCTAGCCAAGAAAAAAATAGCGCATCAAACTTTCGAACTTCCAAAAGAGAAACTTGGGGCTCTTGAAACGGCTAAACTCCTTAATGTTCCTCCCGAAATCGTCTTCAAAACCATTGTGGTCGAACGTCCAAATAAGAGAAAACCAATCCTCGCAGTGATACCAGGACCAAAAGCGGTCGATCTAAAACTATTAGCCAAATTCTTAGGCGAGAAGAAATTAAAAATTGCTACATTGAAAAATGCCGAAAGGTTAACAGGTCTTAAGGCAGGAGGAATATCTCCATTGGCTTTGATCAATCGTGGGTTCGAAGTAATAATCGACGAATCTGCGAACCAATTTAAAGAAATACATATTTCTGGAGGTCAGCGTGGCTTGAATATTCTTTTGCCAACAGATTCTCTGGGATTATTAACCAACGCAAAATTTGCCGAAATCAGCAAACAAAATCAGGCTGCTTAAATGCTTGTTAAAATTAACAGCCTGATTTGCATGCCGTCACGGTAAGTTTATCTCTCCGACCTTTTCCCCATTCAACCAAACAGTAAAATTGCCTTCTGTATAATTCCCAATTGGCACATTAATATCAAAAGGTGCAATCACCTGGATACACATTGTATCTGGATTTACTACAGAATAAA
>DUEG01000034.1 GCA_011176615.1 Anaerolineae bacterium
TCCTGCTCGGATATCATATTCCAGCAGTTTCAGGGGTGCCTCTTACAATGGAATTGCTCGAGCGCCTTAAAGATGCTTTTCCAGACCGATTTGGAGGCATAAAAGATTCGTCAGGGGATCAAAAACGAATCGTTGAGTTTGAATCGATCTTTGGTTCTGACTTATTATATTATGTTGGCAACGACCAGTTGTTCCTTAAAGCACTTAACCACCATGGGGCAGGGATGATCACTGCTCTCAGCAATGTATCAGGTAAACTTGCGAGTGCTATCTGGGAAAAACACCTGTCAGATGCACCGTATCTCAATCTTGAAGATAAATTAAACCACGCTAGAAGTGTCTTAGAAAAATACCCTCCTTTTGCGCCAACAATAAAGGCTATCCTTCACCGTTTGTATAAATTTCCGTTTTGGTCTGCAAGACCCCCATTGGAAAATCTTAATCAAGAGAATATAGAGTTAATAACTGAAAATATTTCTAAATATATCCTTGATGGTTTCTAAGCAAACAGGAATGAAGAACCATTATGGTATGATTTTTCCCTCAGGGTAACGAATAAATAATATGGAAAAACAACCTCCGCCAAATCTTGAATCAACCAAAAAGCAAAAAGATGTTGTCTTTATAATTGCATATTGGTTAGTCGCAATCGGGGTATTGCTTATCTTATTATTCGTTGCTTTACGATTTATCACACCTAAACTACCAGGGCAAGAACCCACATCAAATATCGATATTACCGCCACACTAGCGGAAGCAATGAGGCTATATAAATCCTCTGCCATACCCACCTCAACATCACCGCCTACTTTTACTCTAACACCATCAAGAACACCGCTGCCAACATTAACGCCTTCTACTACACCGACACCGACCTTATCACCAACTTTTACCTCCTCCCCATTACCCCCAACATTAACGCCGGCATTACCAATCTCAACTGAATCCGCATATCTGTTAATCCCATGGACAGCAGAATATGCTGACACGATTATTAATTTTATGGAGGCATATCCAGACATCATGCGCCAAGCCAACCCTGGATTAACACAACGCGAATATTTGGCGAATACCTATTATGCATCCCTCGTACAGGCTGAGGCTTTGCTCCGCTTTCCTAATGTGTGGCAGGCTGAAAAATGGCGTTGGCACTATGCTTATAATCTGCTCAGTTTAAAAGACTCTCGTGCTGTATCACACTAT
Organism: Anaerolineae bacterium; assembly: GCA_011176615.1. Lineage (GTDB taxonomy): Bacteria > Chloroflexota > Anaerolineae > Anaerolineales > UBA11858 > G519. The sequence continues at coordinate 1,204 of DUEG01000034.1, forward strand.
GCACTTCTTATCGAAGACATCTTAAACAATGAAAGTCCTGACCTCGACAATCTTCAATTTCAGATTAACAGAAGGGATGAACGCGTAATTTCCTCAAGTATCAAACATTCCCAAAACAGCGAAATCATACAATTAAAAACGCCGGTTGGGTTGGTTTGGCTTTACTATACACAACAAAAGGGGATTTACCGGTTATATCCATTAACCAATACCTTCGAAATCGACGAAGAAACATCACTCGAATATAAATGGGTTGATTTATCAGGAGACGGTAATACAGAATTTATCATCTATGAAGAACCTGCGAATATACAACGCACCCCACAAATCTTTGATCTCTCAAAAATGCCACCAAGAAAAATGGAATTCAGCCCATATCAAAAATATACTATTGGATTAGAGTACAAAGGTTTTTGGCAAATCATGTCTTCAAAGGATGAAAAGGCATCAAAGATCGTCTTTAAAGCAACAGTATATCCCCCTTGTCCAGTGACCATTACAAGAACATTTCAATGGGATGGGTTGTGGATGGAGGAAGAGGATGCAGATTACAACATCCAACCAGTTCCTGGCTTACTCAATTATTGCGATTTAGTTGTGGAACAATCCGCTACACTGTGGGGGTTCGAACCAACTATTGAGATCATGGAATCGTTATATCCAAATTGGCCACCCGAATTAAACAGCAACACTGCTTATGCACCTGATACTAAAGACGAGTGGCAGTACCGCTTGGGTGTATACAACCTGCTCGCCGGTCATATTAATACCGCGGAGAGTTATTTTAAATCGCTTATTCAATCCCCGATCATCCCAAACAGTCAATGGTTAAATTACGCTAGCAATTTCCACCAGAACATTCATTCTCCCGAAGGAATTTACAAAGTATGTGCTCGGTCACCTTTCTGCGATAGACGAAGTGCTATGCAACAGTGGGTAAGCAATATGGATTCAAACGATTTTCAAAACATTATCCAACATCTTAGTGCTGCCTCTGTTGCAATCAGATATAGTGCGCACTTTGATTTTGAGGGGGATGGCGCTCCGGAAAGATGGGCTGTTCTGAGACACGATTTGAATGACAAACTTGAATTTTGGATCTTTGTCAATACACCTACAGGAGGACAAGCATTATTCGTGAATACCGTAGATACAAATCAACCGAAATTAAACCGCTACACATCACGGCTTGGCACCTCAATCGTTTGGATTGATGCTGAACAATCTTTCAGCCTTAAACGAAACCCCTATTCAAAGACCCCATTTATCGAGCGATATCCACCCAGTTACTTTTACGATGATCTTACAAAGGAAACAGTAAAAAACGCATTAGAGGGGCTACTTTCTGGAGCAAACCCAACGCCTTTTCTATATCAATTAAAAGACCTAGAAAGAACATATAAGTTCACATGTTTTACAGATTTCGACTGTGCTCACTTCTATTACACTTTAGGCTTGGCATACGAAAGGAGTGGAGATATCCATAATGCAATATCTACATATTTAAAACTTTGGAAAAAATACCCTTCTACAGCCTTTGCCACCCTGGTCCGTTTAAAAATAAATTTCAACACCTTATATGGACCACCCCCTACCCTAACATACACACCCACGAATACGCCTACATCAACAGCAACCTTTACCCCTACAAGTACAATAACATTAACACCAACTATAACGAATACGCCAAACGGCACAACAACAATTACCGCTACACCAACACCTACACTAACAGGAACGCCTTATACGTCAACACCAACAAATACAGCAGAAGCCTACCCGTAAACAACAAATGATTTTGCAAGATATCTCTCCTTTAGAATTTCCTACTAGTAAATGGAGGCTCATCAAATCCCATCCCGCTAAAGGTGCTTGGAATATGGCTGTTGATGAAGCCATACTTCAAAGCGTGGGTCAGGGAATCTTTCCACCAACATTAAGACTTTATTCTTGGAACCCGCCCTGTTTGTCGCTCGGATATGCCCAGCCTATCAGTGACGTCGATATTCTCTCGATAAAATCATTAGGATGGGATCTTGTAAGAAGACCAACGGGTGGGCGGGCTATTCTCCACACTGACGAATTAACTTATTCTGTAATCGCACCACACACCGAACCTCGCCTTGCGGGAGGAGTACTCGAAAGTTACAAGAGAATTTCCCAAGCACTACTATTTGCTTTACGTATCTTAAATATTCCAGCAGAAGCATTACCCTTGCCGAACAATTTTGAACCGAATACAAAAGAAACCAAACCGGTCTGTTTCGAAGTTCCTTCAAAATATGAAATTACTATAAATGGGAAAAAACTAATAGGAAGCGCTCAAGCAAGAAAAAAAACCGGAATCCTTCAACATGGTACGCTGCCTCTTTATGGCGACTTGATACGAATTACCCATGTTCTTTCCTTTAATGATGAGAGAGACCGCTTGAATGCAGAAAAGAGGCTTTTATCTCACGCTTGTACAGCAGAAACATTTTTAGGGAAAAGAATCACTTGGGGAACAGCCGCCCAAGCCTTTATTCAAGCATTCTCTCAGATTCTGAAACTTGATTTAATCCCCTCTGAATTATCGAATGAAGAGACAGAAATGGCAACGAAATTAATGCAATCGAAATACTCGAATTCCGAATGGACATCCCGCTTATAAATTTAACCCCCTGCGGATTTTATTTTTGCTGATACAGATAAATCTTATTTCGGTTCTTCGGTAGGAACAAAAACCACATCAACGAAACCTAGACTTCGGATTAGTCGATACAAATATTGCTCAGCATTAACTTGAGCAGTATCAACAATACCATCCTCAATAGCCGCTTTTTCTATCTCATCTTCCGCAACCTTTCGTGCAGCAGTCTCAAGGTGGATATCTCCCTTCGTTAATAATCCGGTTTGCCGATCATACACATATGACTTATCATTATCCAAGGTCACAATGAATATCTCGGCTTGGGGTAAGCGCACAAATAATACACCTCCATTAACCCAAATATCCTGTTCCTCGATCTTTGATAAATCAATACCCGCAATTACAACTCCGTGCGCAATAAATAGTAGTTTATCCCCAAAGAATAACTTAAAGACACTCTGCCCAGTTTCTGCTGTTATCACTTTCTCTACGGAATATTGAACTGTCTCAAGACGTGCAAGCGTACGGACCTCACGAATAACCGTAATAGGATCTGGAATTATAGTAGGGGTTGGATGGAGAACCTGCGCAATTTGAGTTTCAAGCGAATCAGCGACATTATTTATCGGCGCCAGAGCATTTTCAGTGGTATTTTTCACTATATTCACAAGTGAAAAACCCACCCATGCAAGTATTACCAATATTCCAACAACAAATAACCAGCCTCTTGTTTCTTTCATAGTTTTTATTATACTATGGGTGTTAGAATTTAATTCATAGAAAGATTTTTTTAATTATGGTATCACTTGGCATCCTTACAATACAATTGCATATTCCAGGATGTGCATCTCTTAAAGAGAAACGCGGTAGATTAAAGCCACTCCTGTCCAAACTTCACAAAGAATTTAATGTTTCCGTCGCCGAGATTGATTATCATGATAAATGGCAGGACTCGATAATCGCTTGCGCCCTTGTTAGTAATAACAACAGACACACACAAAGAGTGCTCATGAGCGTTCCTGAATGGATTGATCATAACTGGCTTGATGTTGACTTGATCAATGACGCGATTGAATTGATTTAACAATTTAAATGATGAAAGGATGTAATCATGGACTTGAAAGTATTAGGAAAATCCGCTTTGATCACCGGTTCGAGCCGAGGGTTGGGTTTTGCAATAGCATTAAAACTTGCGGAAGAAGGATGCAAAATCGCAATTAATGGTCGTTCTGAAGAAAACCTATTGAGGGCTGCAGAAGAAATTAGAGGACGAACCGGAACTTCTGTTGGCATCATCCCGGGGGATGTTACCGATTCCCAATTTCCAAAAGAATTGATTCAAAAAACAATCGGTTTGTACGGAGGATTGGACCTGCTCGTAACGAATGCCGGTGGACCTCCTGCAGGATCTTTTGAGTCGTTTGACGATGATACTTGGCAACATGCTGTAGACCTTTCCTTTCTTAGCCATATGCGTATTATCCGAGAAGCATTACCATATCTTAGGAAGTCCGAATGTGCAAGTGTGCTTACGATGACATCTTATTCTGTCAAGCAACCGATTCCAAACCTAATTCTGTCCAATAGCATCCGCTCAGCCACTATTGGGCTTACAAAAACGCTAGCGTTAGAGTTAGGTGGGGAAGGCATTCGGTTCAATTCCATCTTGCCCGGCTGGACCAAAACAGAAAGGGTTATCGAATTATTGAGTTACAGAGCCAAAACAAACAACACAACTGTAGAAGAAGAAATCCAGAAACAAGCATTGAACAGCCCCCTTGGACGAATGGCTTCTCCAGAGGAATTAGCCAATGCTGCTGTTTTTCTGCTCTCACCGGCTGCAAGTTATATTACAGGCGTAATGCTCACGGTAGACGGCGGTATGTACAAAGGGACTTACTAGAAGATTAGTCAATCATCATTTCCTGACATCAATTGGTCAAATATATATGAATCAAGAGAAAATAATTCTCGAAAGCGGTTTCAAACCAGAGTTCCACGGTTTTAGGTTTATCAATACATTTAAATTTCCTGCTCCATTAAAATCAATTGCAAACCTGTTTAACAAAACATCGAATAAAGTCTATGGTCTTTGTGGAGGAATGTGTTTCGCTGCCCTTGATTATTTTTATGCCAACATTCCCATTCCACAACAGAAACAAATCCTTGAAAATTTTTCAGGACTCCATCGTTATTTATGGTCTAGACAGATAGCGACTTTCGCTTGGCTAAGAGTACCAATCAGAATCATCTCGTGGATGCTATCTAGTGATAAAAAGGTCAGCGTCCTTACGGCTGAAAAAGAATTGCCAAAATTACTTCAAAACATGAAACAGAAAAAACCAGTCGTGCTAGCACTTGTGCGAGAGAAAGGGTTTCATTCCCCCACACACAACCATCAGGTTATTGCGACATCCTGTATTTACGAACAACGTTCAGGGAATGTAACGATAAATATCTACGACCCCAATCATTCCTCACTTGATCAAAATCACCGTATCACTTTAAATGTATCCCAGCCATCTATTGGAATAAAAATCCAACAATCCACAAACGAACCGTTAAGAGGCTTTTTCCTGATTCCATACAAACATCATAAGCCAATTTGACAATAAATCATCCTCTAATGTTTACAAGAACGAGTATCCATCATCTCAGAGGGATAATTTGTTCTGGGAATTGAGCGCTTCTGCTTATTGCACATGAAGCAAGACCTTGCCATCACTCCATAATTGCTCTAGTTGATAGTAATCTCTTCGAGTTGGTGAGAAAATATGGACAATCACTTGACCATAATCCGCTAGAATCCAGCCATCCTGCGGTAAACCCTCTAATTTGGCTCGCATACCATATTCCTTTCGAACCCGATCATTCACTGCTCGTGATAAAGCATCTAGCATGCGGTCGGTACTACCTGAGCAAATGATGAAATAATTTGCCAACGTGGTTATTTGTTTTATATCTAATAAAACGATATCCTCCCCCTTTTTTTCTTCTAAAACTTCAATAATTGTTTTTGCAATTTCAAATGCGTTCAGACATCACCTCTGTTTTTAAAAACTTTTGATAAGTTTACCATATCACCCACCAAACGTTGCTGTGTGCAAACAACTATATACAGCACCTTTTGGTTTCAAATCGCTACGATATAAATGCACACTCGCAATTCTTGCCACACCAATAAACCCGACCTTTTTATGGTTCAATACTTCCCCTGCCTGACGTACATCTCGAGGATTTGCATTTCTCGAAACACGCCCCAATGTCAGATGAGCCGAAAAAGGTCTTTTATCTGGTCTATATCCAAGACGGGTAGTTTGCGCTTCGATACCTCTCTGCAATGAGAGCAACTCCGAAGGCGCTTCTACACTTATCCAAATTACCCTTGGTCTTTTGAGATTAGGGAAAGCGCCAATTCCTCCAATACTAATTTCAAAAGGAATAAGTGACTTCACCTCTGAATCTAATATTTGTTTTAAAACATCTATATTATTTATAGAAACATCTCCCAAGAATTTAAGCGTTAGATGGATATTGTTCACAGGTACCCATCGTATAGGAATCCCTAACATATTGCTTTGAAGATCTGAAGAGATCTTATCCAAACAATGACGGACATCATTTGGTAAATCAATTGCAACAAACGCCCGAATAACTGACATGCAATCCTATCTTTCTTAATGCCAGAAGTGAATTCATTCAATAAGAGTAACTAACAATGTTTGATTCATCTGATCAATCATAGCCAATAAATCTATAAATTCACGGTAACAAATAATGAGGAATTACCTAATGAAATATAGCCTATCATGAAAATAGCACAATATCCTGAAGATTGCAAGTGAGTTTTATCCAAATTCTTTCAAATCAGACCCCAATTAATAGTTATGGTCGATATGTTTCATAATCTTTATGCGTATCAACATCCTGCAAGATTATCGGCGTTTCTACTGGGACATAATGAATCTCAGATTCATGGTCAACTACGAAATCGAGGAGAGTTTTTGGGGGTCTGATTTGAAAAATGTCTTGAAACATGGATTTTGATATTAACCACGGATGACCTGTATGCATTTGATAACTAGGCACTATGATCGATGCAGAAGTTGTATTGTAGATTTTTATTATCACTTCGACCGTTTCGGTAGGAACTTAGGGTTGATCTCCCAATACAATCAAGAGCACATCGTCTGATTCAGGCAATACTTTTATTCCTATCTGGAGGTTCAACACCATATTATTGGTTTTAAAATTGGGATTGAATATGGTTTTACTGATGTGTTTTTTTAATATTTTCTATTGTTTTATGCATAGCGCCTGGCACAACAACTACTTCATTGACATTTCTATCTTAGAGAACTTGTATTGTCTTTTCAATGATCGTAGTCCTACCCCAGGGAAAAATTGGTTTGGGAGTTACTATTCGCTTTGATTGACCCGCAGCAGGAACAATCGCACCGATCAGATTTCTTCCGCCAATAGATGCTCATAATCGTTTGGGGTATCGATATCAAAGAGTATACGGCGATCATACCAAGGAACCCACGATACAGGGAATTTGGTAAATAGGTGCCGACCGCCCTTATCCCCAGTCAGCATCCTTAAATCCGGAAAGGTGCATTTATCAAAAATAACTGGATTTCCGCGTTGACCATCAACAAGAGGAGCCGTTATTGGTTTTCTCTCCTGAAAATATGTTTGTAAAAGTGAGTGAATGAGTGCTGAATTGACAAAGGGTGTATCAGATAACAAAAACATTGCTGCACCCTGATGTTTTGGAAGAATTTGAAGACCAGTAATTAAAGACGTACTTTGCCCATCTTTCCAGTTAAGATTTATGATGATCTTGATAGGTAGATCTCCAATGCTTTCTTGTATTTTGCTCGCATTCGCACCTAAAACAACGATGACTGGAAATAACTTAGAGCATATTGCTGTTTCAACCGTTCTATAAAGAATTGACTTTCCACGCCAGGATAATAGTTGTTTTGGCTTCCCAAATCTCTTGGATTCCCCTGCAGCCAAAATAATCCCCGCAACAGTAACCGAGGAATTTTTATCTTTTTGCGAACCTATACGTTTGTTTTGAGAAGTATGTTTTCCAGAAGGAACCATATTTTCTTTTATTCCGGGGGTAACAAATTTTAAGGCAGGTTGTTTTTTTTTCGGTTTATTTGCAGAGTTATTCTAGCATAGTTGAGAAATATGTATAAAAATCTGAGTATAATACCGACGGCGATTCGGATTCATTGTACTTTTCCAAATTGGATATTCAATATATTTATAAAAGTAGTAAAATAATTATTTATGCTATCTCTTTAATAAAGGTGTTAACTTATGGTGGAGAATTCAGGCATTAATAAGTTTTCAAAAAGAACAAGCAAGGTGCTTTCTAATTTCGTAGATCGCTACCAATTATCAGAACCAGCCATTATCTTATTGACTGCAGTAATTGTTGGAATCGGTGCTGGTTTTGGGGCTGTGTTCTTTCGATGGTTAATCAATAGTGTTTCTAACATCAGTTTTGGACTAGTACTCAGTAAACTCAATAGTATCCCCTTTTATTTCTACTTCATCATTCCTGCTATCGGGGGAGCAATATACGGTCCAATGATTTACTTCTATGCTAGAGAGGCTAAAGGACATGGCGTACCCGAAGTAATGGAAGCGGTCGCATTGAAAGGTGGTCGCATCCGTCCTCAAGTTGCAATCGTTAAATCATTAGCATCTGCCCTCTGTATTGGCACAGGCGGTTCTGTCGGAAGAGAAGGACCAATCGCACAAATCGGTTCTGCACTTGGCTCAACCTTAGGGCAATGGTTCAACCTTTCAGATGATCGAATAAAAACACTGGTTGCTTGTGGCGCAGGCGGAGGCATCGCTGCGACTTTCAATGCTCCTATTGCTGGTGCAATTTTTTCATTAGAAATCATCCTAGGGCAATTTCAAACAACCAGTTTTGGGGCTGTTGTAATTTCATCTGTTCTCGCAGATGTTATAGCACACATTTTTATTGGTGAAAATCGCGCTTTCAATATACCTATTTATAAGATGAAAAGTCCATGGGAATTACTTCTCTATGTTTTATTAGGAGCCGTCCTGGCTTTATTCGCCTATGGCTTTACAAAATTATTATATTTTTCAGAAGATATTTGGGATGGAATAAAAATACCTGAATATGTTAAACCAGTTCTTGGTGGATTAGTTCTCGGTGGAATAGGATTATTATCGCCAAAAATAAATGCATTTCCCCGAGTATTTGGTGTGGGTTACAAAACAATATCGGATGTTCTATTCGGGAATCTAGCACTTCAAGCAATTATCCTGCTTTTTATTCTCAAGTTACTTGCTACTGTAATAACACTTGGTTCTGGTGGATCAGGAGGGATTTTCGCGCCATCCTTGTTCATGGGCGCAATGCTTGGTGGCGTATTTGGACAATTTTCTCACATTTTGTTCCCCCAAATAACTGCCCCAGCAGGAGCATACGCATTAGTAGGAATGGCAGCATTCTTTAGTGGCGCAGCGCATGCACCAATGACAGCAATACTCATATTGTATGAACTGACTGGTGACTATTCAATAATTCTCCCACTTATGCTCGCAACAGTGATGAGCACCCTCGTCTCACGCTTTATCAGCCGGGAGTCTATTTATACATTAAAACTCACAAGACGTGGCATTCACATACAACAAGGGAAAGATATTGACATCCTTCAATCTATTAAAGTCAAAGATGCGATGACAACTGATATAGACGTAGTCCCATTGAATCTTCCGATTAGCAAATTAGCAGAAGAGTTTGAAAGGACAAAACATCACGGTTTCCCAGTAGTTGATGAAGCCAACCAACTCAGTGGTATCGTTACAATTCAAGATCTACGGTCTGCATTTGAAAAGGGCTCATGTGAAAATAAGGTAGTCGCTGATATAGCAACACTTGATAATGTCCTTGTTGCAACACCTGATGAACCAATGGGAGATGCACTGCGTCGTTTAGCCACACGTGATATTGGAAGACTACCTGTTGTCCAATCTAAATCAAATCGAACACTAATTGGGTTAATTCGCCGAAATGATATTATTGGGGCATACAATGGCGCAATTCTTAAACGCACCCGTCATCAACACAAAGTCAAAACCCTGCAACTTCAGAACAAGGATAAAACAGCTTTAATCCGCATTCAGATTCCCGCAAACTCGCCTGTAATTGGAAAACGCATCAGTGAAATTAAATTACCAGATGAATCTCTGATAGTGTCAATTCGCAACCAAAATAAATTGACCATTGCACATGGTCACACAACTTTGAACGAAAATGATGAATTAACTGTTTTCGTAAAAATCGAGAGCATCAATCAAGTTCAAGAAGTGCTTACAGGTGTGCCTTATAGCAGTAAAAATATCAAAGAACCGAAATAAAAGTTGTTTAAATTTTTGTCTCCGCACATCTAATAATTGTCTGAGTATGCTTTTTCTTGCTGTTATTATTTATCTGACTTACCGCGACACATAATTTATGTTCGCCGACTTTCTTTATTTCGATACTATCCATGCTAAGAATATTTATTCCATAATCCCTTAAAAAACGGTAAGGGCATTACCTTTTCATCCTTGTGAGGAGTTATACGATAGGCGCAATGACTTCGCCCTTGCACTTATAACCTCTTGCCACTTTCCGGAAATCTAAAACCTACTTGGGATTTAACCAGGTTTTGGAATCCATCCTATACTTTTAAGACAGCCCCATCCTAATTCTTCTGTCTATTCTCCTAATCCACTCAACAAGCCTTCTATTCGTCTTAATATCTTAAGCAAGAATGAGCGGATACCAGCCCAGAATTGATACCAACCAGTCCTTATGGGTTTTACCTCAAGTTGCGGACCACTCCATTGTATAAGCGCAGAACCCCATGTCAATCCGCCTCCAAAACCCACAAAGACAATCATATCACCGGGTTGTAAAGCATCTGCCTCAACTGCCTCGCAGGTAGCAATCGGTATTGATGCGGTTGAAGTATTTCCATACTTATCCAGATTAACGAAAAACTTGTCCATGGGTAATTTTAATTTCTTTGCTGCCGATTCAATGATCCGTTGATTTGCTTGATGTGGAATGATCAAGGAAATATCATCCAACGTTAGCCCACCCTTCTCAACGGTTTCAAGAGTCGCTTTCGCCATCACACGTGTGGCGAAACGAAATACCTCCCTGCCCTGCATATGAATGTAATGTAATCCGTCCCGTACAGTCTGCTCGCTTGCAGGAAGTTTGCTGCCACCAGCAGGCAAAGTGAGGAGATCTGCACCTGATCCATCCGAGCGCAAAACCGATGAAATAAAGCCGCCAGGCTTATCCAAAGCCTGTAAAACAAATGCTCCAGCGCCATCGCCAAAAAGGATGCAAGTATTACGGTCCTTCCAATTCACTATCTTGGAGAGAGTTTCAGCACCAATCACTAATGCAATATCAATTGATCCTGATGTAATCGCATGCGATACCATATCAAGTGCGTAAATAAATCCTGTACAGGCTGCAGAGAGATCGAAAGCCCCTGCTTTTATCGCGCCAATTTCGTCTTGAACAATGGATGCTGTCGAAGGAAATGTATGTTCAGGCGATGATGTTGAGACAATGATCATATCTACCTGAGAGGGTTTGATTCCAGCCATTGTGAGCGCTTTTAATGCAGCGCCACTAGCCAATGAAGCAGTGGTCTCATCCTCTGCCGCAATCCGTCTTTCCTGTACGCCCGTACGCGTCCTAATCCATTCATCCGTGGTATCGACAGTTTGGGTGATTTCTTCATTTGTTAAGATTCTCTCTGGGACAACCATCCCCCAGCCTGTAATATGGGAATAGCGTTTCATTCTGATGCCTCATCAAACTTACTTAATATCAAAGTAGCATTATGCCCCCCAAAACCAAACGAATTCGACATTGCATGCTTGATATTGACCTTCCTAGCAACATTAGGCACATAATCCAAATCACACTCAGGATCGGGTGTTTCATAATTGATTGTGGGTGGCAAGATCCCTTCTTGCAATGCCTTGACACAAAAAATCGCTTCCAGAGCACCAGTAGCGCCAAGCAAATGTCCTGTCATCGATTTCGTGGAAGAGACAGGAATTTGATAGGCATAGTCGCCAAATACTTTTTTAATAGCAGCCGTCTCACTTTTATCGTTTAATGTTGTGCTTGTACCATGGGCATTGATATAATGAATATCTTCAGGCAATAATCCTGCGTTCTCCAATGCTTCTTGCATACACCGCACTGCTCCAGAACCATCGACTGCAGGAGCAGAAATATGGTAAGCATCATTCGTGCTCCCATATCCACTCACTTCAGCAAGAATTTGAGCCCCTCGCTTTTGGGCATTCTCCAGAGATTCTAAAACCAAAATCGCCGCCCCCTCCCCCATGACAAATCCTTTCCGGTTTTTATCAAACGGTCGGCTAGCCTTCTCTGGTTCATCATTTCTCGTTGAGAGAGCACCCGCAACATTCAAGCCAGCAATTGCAAGGGGGACAATAGCAGCCTCTGTTCCTCCCGCTAAAGCAACATCAATTTGCCCACGGCGAATCATCTCCGTTGCCTCGCCAATCACATTCGTACCCGTCGCGCACGCTGTTACAATAGCCATATTCGTCCCTCGTAAACCAAAATAAATCGCAATCAACCCAGGAGTTGTGTCGGGTAACATCATCGGCACCAAAAAGGGACTTACTTTCTTTGGTCCGCGATCTTGCAAGACCTGCATCTGCCTGTACATAGTCGTCAATCCGCCAATACCGGTTCCTACAATAACACCTATTCGATCTCTATTCGTGTCATCTATAACCAATTTCGCGTCCTCAATCGCTTGTTTTGAGGCTCCGATTGCAAATTTAGTCACTGGATCCATTCGCCTTGCATCTTTCTTTCCTAAGAATCCAATTGCGTCGAAATTTTTTACTTCAGCAGCAATCTTGGTTTTATAATCTGATGTGTCAAAATGGGTAATCATTCCAACCCCCGACTTCCCTTTAATGACATTTTCCCAACTTGTTTTTACATCATTTCCTACCGGGCTTATACATCCAACCCCGGTTATCACCACACGTTTACGCATAAGTACCTCCAAACCGAAACTTTTGGGGAAATTACTCTATAAGAGATAACATTCTGCTATCGTTAAAGATGTACCTTAAGAAAAACATCTGGATAATTTAACACTTAGTGCATGGATGGGATACGAGGTATATCTGCATTCCTATATGCAAGAACCTCTCTCTGGAGTTAATTTAAAACGATATGCTTCATTAGCATATCGCTGCTCATCTCCTTATTTGATTGAATACCCCCTTGCAATATGGATATAATCTGCTTAACCCCCTAAAGCCGATATGATCTTTGGAACTGCATAATTATATAAACCTAAAACAGAGCCACCCGTCAATGCCAGTACAACAATAACGACTATTGCAACAAGAGCAATAATTACCGCATATTCCGATAGACCCTGCCCCGAGTTAGAATATCCATGTAATTTAAAATCCGCCGCTCTCCCCAACCATCCTGGTAAAAACCTGATAGTATATCCCCTTGAATTAATTTTATTTAATAGTTCACAAAACATATACTCAACCATCATTTGTTCGCGACGATAAAATCCACTCAATCAAGATTCTTATCCTAAAGCACGTACTATTATTATAAGGACATTTCAATCCGTTTCTTCTAATAATATTATATAGTATTTTTTTAATGAATCCACATCCAATTTTAAACCTAACAAAATTGTAATAAAAAAATATTCCATGTTGGCAAAATTAAGATGATAAATTTTGTGCATCATCAGCAATGTTCCCATCAAAAACATTACCACTAAGATACCGGAAATTAGTACTTGATAACTAAATACTAACCCCAATAACCCAATAATCAAACATGCCCGAAACCAGAACAGACTATTTCAGCAAGGATGATTTATTTGTAAATATTTTTCTTTATTACGTGGTTCTTGTGACTTTATGTAAACTACGTGGACGGTCAACATCAATATTGCGATAATGTGCAAGGAACATGGCAAACATCTGACCAGGAACTATCGAGGTTACAGGAGAGAGCCATTCCGGAACTGTGATCGGCAAACGTAAAGGGATTCGTGATTTCCGTAAAAGACGGTCATCGTCGCTCAAGACAATTACTTCTGCACGGTGTTCATTGAGCGTGTCGATAAAATTTCTCATCTCAGGAAACATCATCCCGGCTGGAGCAATCACAAATACTGGAAAGCCTGTATCCAGCATTGCAAGGGGACCGTGCAAAAAATCTGCACTACTATAAGGCGCAACAAGTGTGTAGGTTAATTCTTTCAATTTTAATGCAAACTCAAATGCAGTTGCATAGTTATATCCTCTCCCAATCACAACACAATCCCGCATATAACGATATCTTTCTGTGATTTGATTGATCTCATCAGCGATTTTCAGGGTCTCATCCATCCACATCGGCAAATGATTGATTGCATTTACCATTTCTTCATCTTCAAGCAAATACGCACTTAGCATAGCCAAACCAACTAATTCGCTTGTATATGTTTTTGTAGCGGCAATCGAATGTTCTTTGCCAGCCTTAATATCTATTGTAAATGCTGCTGCTTCCCCCAAATCCGAGCGAGGATGATTAGTCAATGCAATCGTCAATGCACCTTGATCTCGCGCCTCCACAAGAACTTCAACAATATCGGGGCTTGAACCGCTTTGGCTGATACCGAGGACAAGCGCGTTATCCATCCTTGGTGGTGATTTATAGATTGTAAACAGGCTAGGTGTCGCTAATCCGACACTTAGTCTATTTTTTGCCCCAAAGAGATATTGTGCGTAACGTGCAGCGTTGTCACTTGTTCCCCTCGCTGCTATTACAACATGATCAACCTTTCTTTTACGGATCTGCTCACATATCTCCTGAATATGGTTTGTCTCGTCTTTTAATAACTTATGTAATACTTCTGGTTGTTGATATATTTCTCTATAAAGGTAGGTGTCTGTCAAACATTGTTTTTTTTCAATCATCTTTTTTCTCTATTTCAAAGTTCAATATTAGTCTTTTTTATAGATTAATTTCCCATTGATGTAAGTTCTCACGACCTGCCATGCATCATCCATAATGACAAAATCAGCCCGTGCCCCGACTGCGATTTTCCCAATCTCACCGCTTAAGTTAAGAACATTTGCCGGCGTACTTGTAATTGTTTTCAACCCTTCTTGAGGTGCGCAATGTGTGAACGATATAAAATTCCTAAAAGCACGATCAAGAGAAATGACACTTCCAGCCAGTCTCCCATCCGCAAGTCGTGCTGCGCCATCAGACACAAATATTTCTTGGTCACTTAATTTGTAAACGCCATTTTCCTTCCCCAATGCCGCGATAGCATCCGTGACCAAGAAAATTTTCTCACACCCTTTCAGCCGGTAAACAAGATTCACAATAGTCGGATGGATATGGATACCGTCCACAATCAAACCCAATGAACATCTTTCATCTTCTAAAAGCGCACCAATTATACCTGGTTCTCGGTGATGTAATGGGCGCATTGCATTAAACAAATGTGTACCGCAACTAATCCCCGCATTGAATCCCGCCATTGCTTGAGAAAATGTTGCATTTGTATGACCCGCTGAGACGATGATACCCCTCTCGTTCAATATCTGAATAACATTCTGGGCTTGGTCCAATTCGGGAGCAAGGGTGACCATCCTAACGCCATTTGTTACTTTCCAATTTCGGATAAAATTCAAGGAAGGCTTTTTCAATAATTCTTTTAGATGTGCTCCGTGTTTAAGGGGATTTAAGAATGGTCCTTCGATATGCAACCCAAGCGGCTCTGCGCCATCATAACCTTCTGGTCTATGATTCATTAGCATTTCCTGTGCTTTGTGAATCGTGATGGCATCTGTCGTAATCAGGGTCGGCAGGAAAGAGGTAACCCCATATTGAGGGAGCATGCTGCCAACCTGCCAAATACTTCCAGGGTCGGATGTGAAATCCCAACCAAACCCACCGTTTATCTGCAAATCCACAAACCCAGGGGTTAGATTTAATCCATGTCCATCATAAATTTGAATGTCGGTACTACCTTCCTGGATTGAGGACGCCTTGATATCGATAATGCGTCCTCCCGAGACAATCACCGTCCCGTTCTCAATGACATCATCCGGTTGATAAATTGACACGTTCCGTAGAAGGAGTTTTGCTTCTTCAGTACTCATAATATTATTTCTCCAAATTTATTGACCGCTAATGCAATTGCTCCCAAAATACCTACTTCATCACCTAATGAGGGGGAAACGATATATGTATCAATTTCTTTTAAAATTTTATCGGATTGGATATAGTTATTAAGCATATTAAGAACCTGTGATCTAATACGATTAAACAAGAATTTTTGGTGCATAACACCACCACCCAAGATCACCCTTTGGGGAGATAGTATATATATCAAATGCACAATACCTTGGGCAAGATAAAACGATTCGGCTATCCATGCTGGATGGTCAGCGGGTAATTGTTCCGCTTTCATTCCCCATCGGGATTCTAACGCGGCCCCACTTGCCAATCCTTCGAGACAATCTCCATGATAAGGGCAAATACCATTAAACACATCATCTTGGGAATGACGCTGCACCTTTATATGACCCATCTCCGGATGTAAAAGACCATGGAGCAACTTACCATTGACCATGGCACCACCGCCAATTCCCGTCCCAATGGTTAAATAAACAAAAGTATCCAAATCTCTTGCATTTCCCCAACAATATTCCCCAAAAGCGGCAGCATTCACATCCGTATCAAGTACAACAGGCACACCAACTCCTTTTTCTATGCTTCCCAAAAGATTTGTGTTTCGCCAATTAGCCTTCGGTGTAGAAGTGATGGTTCCAAAAAAAGGGGAACCCGGATTAATATCCAAAGGTCCAAACGCTCCAATACCGATTGCTTTAAGGGGAAGTTCCTGCTCCAAGAAAAAGGCAATGGTTTTCCCAATCGTTTCGGCTGGTGTGGTTGTTGGAAATTGAGTAATTTTAATTAATTCTCCAGCATCATTACCAATCGCGCAAACGAATTTTGTGCCCCCAGCCTCAACGCCTCCATAAACTTCCATCCTAAAAACCTCGTTTGATCCTTTCAACAATTTTCTATTATCCAAATTCTATCATTGAACGATGATTCTGGACTAAATATGTTCACATTCAGTCATTTCAGCATAGTTCAAAAACCATATGTGCCTATAAAGGATTCTTTTCATACAGCATGTTTTGTTTAAACAAGCCGAATCGTGTTATAGTGGAACATATCATGATAATACACTCATCAACAAATGCAGTCGGTAAAAATATTCTTCGGTTTGTTATCATTCTTCCTTGACAATCCCCAATTTGGCATCCTATAATAATATTCAAAATACAGTAACATATTAAACAATCATGTTCACCAAAAACCAATACAAGAGCCAATCCAAATTATTTAAGGTATTGTCTCATCCTGTCAGATTGGCAATTATGGATATTTTACGACATGATGAGGCATGTGTGTGTCACTTGGTTGCAGCGCTTGGGCAAAGACAAGCATACGTCTCACAACAATTAATGGTATTAAGAGATGCTAAACTCGTCGAAATACGACGAGATGGATGGAATATTTATTATCGTGTGACACATCCAGAGATCTACAATGTTATCGATGCAATTTATGATGTTATAGATGAAGCAAAACCGATACCACCTCCAACAGTCTTGCCATTTTGTACTTGCCCTCATTGTAGGGGTGAGGATTCTCCAGATTCACACGATCTCAAGATAAAAACAATTAAGGATTAATGAGATCAATTAACAACAGCAAGCAGTTTCATCCTTTTTTTCAGAATACTTATTCAATATAATGAATGTGTATTTGGTTGTCGAAATAAATCTGTGACAATTAACCTGAATGTGCTAGGGAATTTTATAAAAAAATAGCGTTTATTGGTAACCATCCCCTAAAATAATACCAAGTGAAAGTGGAATTTTCTGGTAAAAACAAGAGAGGAGAATTCCACATGAAACAATCAAGATTCACGGAACACCAAATTATCAAGATCCTAAAAGAAGCA
>DUEG01000035.1 GCA_011176615.1 Anaerolineae bacterium
TCGCTTATCGGTGGTGTGCCAGTATTGTTATATGACATTTGGGCTACTAAAGCATCAGCGGCTTTATCTGTATGGAATACACAGAATCTCACACCCTCTCCGCCGCTATGGGATGTTTTTATATCATTCTCTCCATATTTGTTAATTCTTATTTTTTCATTAATAGGATTATTGATTGGTAAATTATCAGTGCGCAAAGTGAATTATCTGCCTTACATCTGGTTGATACTTGGCTTTTTATTGCTTTATCTCCCAGTGAATTTGCAAAGGCGGTTTATGATGGGATTGTATATTCCCATCATAATTTCCACCTTTATATTGTTGAACAATCAGCAAAGGGTGTGGGGAAGGGAAAAAACGAATAGAATCATAATGTTGTTTTATATTCTATCTTTACCTACCAACATAATCTTGATGGCAGGCACAATTAATGGGATTCAAACGAGAGCCCCAATGCTTTATTTCTCTCAATCAGAAACTTCTGCCTTCCAATGGATAAGAGAAAACACAGCAGAAGATGCTTTGATCTTGGCTGGACCTGAGACAGGATTATATATTCCAGCCCAAACGGGAAGAAGAGTTATTTATGGACACCCTTTTGAGACAGTAGATGCAGAACAAATGAAAGATGACGTAGTAAATTACTATAGCGGGAATTTGGATTGCACGCAATTCCTAAAGAAAAATAGTGTTGATTATGTCTTTTGGGGTGCTCGGGAGTTAGGTTTTGGAGAGACTCCCTTTTCGTGTGGAGAAAAGGAAGTATATAAAGAAAGTGGATTAACGATTTATAAAGTTATACATTAGTGGAGAACATGAAGTCGAAAGGAAAAAGGTTTCTATTTGCCTTACGGAACAAGAGATTTTATCTTTTTTTTCTATTCTTGTTGCCAATATTAATCCTTTCTCCTGGTATTATGAAGTTTCCATACCCTTCTCCTGAAGCATTGTACTCGGACATTACTACAACCCATTATCCAAACACGCTTTATCTAAAACAAGCAATCATTAATTTTCATGAGATACCCCTTTGGTCGGATATGATTATGAGTGGGTATCCTTTTGCAGCCGACCCCTTATCAGGTTTGTGGTATCCCCCAGGATGGATAGCATTGTTATTCCCCTTGCCTTTGGGGTTTAATCTGCTTACACTTATTCATCTGGTCATTGGGGGGGTTGGCATGTATTTGTATTTGAAGGCGATTGGAATTCATGACTGGGGTGCTATTTTCGGGGGGCTTGCGTTTGAATTGATGCCCAAGGTCTTTGCTCATTACGGCGCGGGACATTTGTCATTAATATACGCTATTACTTGGACGCCATGGTTATTCTTTGCTAGCCAGGCGCTATTTCATGAAAACAAAACAATAAAGAAGGTTGTATTCCCTGCAATATTTCTGGCTTTAATCTTTCTCGCTGATCCAAGGTGGGTAGTATATGCAGGGGGAATCTGGATTGTTTACATGCTTGCGCATAGATATAATCCTGGAGAGATTTTGGGCGGTGGGAGAGCGAGAGAATTTTCATTATTGGTATCTCAGGTTAAATCGCGTTTGAAGGTTATATTATCTGTTGGATTGTTGTCTTTTGCCTTATCTGCGCCATTAGCCTTGCCATTGATTGAATATACACATTACTCAACACGCACAATGATGAGAGCAAATGATGTGTTGATATATTCATTGCCAATGGAACGTCTTCTAGATTTGATGTTTCCTGATTATGGCGGTTTCCATGAGTGGGTTACTTATTTTGGAGGAATATTGTTCGTTTTAGTCATCTTGGCTTTGATAAATTGTTTTGATGAATTTGAAGTTCGATTTTGGTCTATTGTCAGCGGGGTGTTAATCTTATATTCCTTAGGTTCCCATTTGCCTTTCAGTGATTTTATTTCTCTAATGCCCGGATTGGATTTGTTACGCGTACCCCCTAGAGGATTATTTATTGTTGGTTTTGGTTTTTCGATTTTAGGGTCAGTCGCTGTTGATCGCTTGTTTTTCAATTTCAATAATGAAGATATAAATACAAAACGTACGAGGCTGTATCTTGTTGGATTGGTCTCGTTCGTTTTGATTGTTTCCATCAGTATAACGATTATGACAAAAAATTTACAACCAAAATTCTACTGGGGTACCTTGATGACCATTTTGGGGACAATAATTATTTTTATTGCTTTGAGAGACAAACGGTATCATTCCTACTTATTTGGGTTTTTACTAGTCATCAGTATTGTGGATTGGTTAGTATTTGATTTCTCTGCGATTGAATTTCGTTCCCCTGGAGAAATAGCCAATGAAAATAGGAAGTTAGCAGAAGAACTTGCTCAGGATAATGGATATTTCCGTGTCTATTCGCCATCTTACTCTCTTCCACAAAATTTAGCGGCGGAATATGGTTTTGAATTAGTTGATGGGATTGACCCTTTGCAATTGGAATCGTATGGGAAATTTATGAAGCAGGCAAGTGGTGTGCCAGATAATGGTTATAGCGTAACAATTCCTCCATTTGCAATGGGAGATCCGCGGAATGACAACAAAAACTATAAGCCGAATCCAGTATTGTTAGGTCTTTTGAATACGAAATATGTTGTGTCGGTTTATGATTTAAAGGTAGATGGTTTAATATTTCAGGATAATATAGATGGAATTAGACTTTATCGGAATGAAGCCTATCTTCCAAGAGCATGGGTGCAATCCAGTTTATTTAACAAAGAAATGAAAGCACCTGTCGAGATCACAAAGAAAACTTCAAACAAGATTGTTTTACGCGCAAAAGGTCCTGGAGTGGTTGTTATTTCCGAAATCATTTATCCCGGGTGGAAAGTCTTTGTGAATGGTAAACGTGCAAAGTTGTTAAGTCCTTATGGCTTATTACGTGGCGTAAAAATCGAAGAAGGGGAGCAAATCGTTGAATTTATTTACAAGCCTCTTATCCTCGCGATTGGCTTGATTATATTTATCATAGCAATTCTAGTCATTCTTGCCGGAATTGTTCTAAACAGAAAAAATGTTTAATCGAACAGTTTCTAAAAACGAAAAGCATTGGATAATTATCTATGCAATGATTCTGATGGGCGTAACAACGCTACCATATTTATTTGGGTACTTTTTTCAGGGGGACGAATGGGTGTTTTCTGGTTTTGTTTTTGGTGTGGAGGATGGAAATTCTTATATTGCAAAGATGCTAAGTGGTGCTAAGGGTGCTTGGTTGTTTCGAACACCCTATACTACTTATCATCAAAATGGTGTCGTTGCTTTTTTGCCATATCTTCTTCTAGGAAAATTAGCGGGCGGGAAGGCGATCCATGAGCAATTGGTTGCTTTATTCCACATGTGGCGATTTTTC
Organism: Anaerolineae bacterium; assembly: GCA_011176615.1. Lineage (GTDB taxonomy): Bacteria > Chloroflexota > Anaerolineae > Anaerolineales > UBA11858 > G519. Next base: position 3,346 of record DUEG01000035.1, read on the forward strand.
GCTGGCTTTGTATTTGTTTTTGCTACTTATGACTTCATTTCTCTTTTTATCAAACAGATCAGATTTAGAAAACTTGGCGTCATAATGATATCAATGGGTGGTGGATTAGGTTGGTTAGCAATCCTGTTGGGGAATGGCAAGTTGATTGATTCGCTTCCACTAGATATGATTTCACCAGAATCCTTTGGCTTTTTATCCCTTTATGGGTTACCTCATTTAATTATAGCAAGGGCGTTATTGCTATGGGGGTTGGCTTGGTATATCTCACCAGAACTGATGCAAAACTATTCGGTTCATATTCGAAGTAGGTTCTTGAAAAGAAATCTACATGGCTTGACCATTGGGATTCTTTGGTTATTGTTAGGATTGTTTCAACCGCTGACGATACTGATCGGGTGGTTTGTAATTCTTCTTTATTGGACAGGAATAATCATTATCCATCATATTGATAATAAGGCATGGTATATCAATAGAGAGGATATAAAGGAGAAGTTCCATTCTCTCATTTTGGCTATCGCTTTGTCCTTGCCGATAGTAATTTATAATGGTATTAAATTTTCTTTTGATCCATTCYTRRTTMTYTGGAMWRAACAAAATCGKATCKYTTCCCCTCATCCCATACATTTGTTAATYGCGTATGGAGTAYTAATTCCATTTSTRTTGTTAAGTTTATGGCATATCTGGATATCGAAGGATCGTAAAGGATTATTTCTGGGYTTGTGGGTAATTTCCCTCCCTRTTTTGGTTTATGCTCCTACTAATTTACAGAGACGACTTGCAGAAGGAATATGGGTAAGTATCGTTATTCTTTCGTTGAAGGCTTTTATAGRTGTATCAATTAAAAATAACCGATTATTAACTCTGTATAGTCGAATTGCTTTGATATCAATRTTTCCAACCACATTATTYCTGTTACTCGGGGGAATAAATGCTGCGGTGCATCCTGGTGAACCAGCCTTCATCAAAGCCGAGGAATATAATGCCTTTGAGTTTGCTGAATCGCATTTGTACAAAAATGATATTGTTCTCAGTTCTTTTAGAACTGGAAATGCACTTCCTGCGTATGCACCTGTTCTCGTAGTGATTGGTCACGGACCCGAAAGCGTAGGTCTTTCAAGATTGTCACCGATGGTTAAACAATTCTTCTCTGGAGACTTGTCCCAAAGCGAACAAGTTGCCTTTTTATCAGAACAGCAGGTGGATTATGTATTTTGGGGAGATTCGGAAAGAGAACTTGGAAATTGGGATCCAATTGAAGCGGATTATTTGATTCCATTTTATCATTCTGCAGGTTATTGGTTGTTTCAAGTTAATCTAGAGATTCTACAATGAATGGAATAGACCGTGGAATTTAAGATGTGTGCTAAAATCGCGTTTATCTCCAATTGCAGATACTACAAATAACTACATTGTATGTTTTAAAATCACGAGAAAAACAAGTTAACAAGAGATTTGAACCTGGTTTCTGATAAAGTAATTAATCATGAAGAAAAAACCCAAATTATCATACTTGTTTCCTGCTATACCTGTCATTGTTAGTTCTCTCGTGATTTTTTCGCCTTTTTTGTTCTTTGGTAAAGTGTTTTTCTGGGGCACACCATCTTTGCAATTTGTTCCTTGGTGGAGTTGGGCTTGGAAAAGTATTGGTCAAGGAATTGTGCCTTTATGGAACCCTTATCTTGGAATGGGCTCTCCTCTCATAGCAAATTATCAATCTGCCCTTTTTTATCCCCCTAATTGGTTATCTGGGTTGCTTTATGCATTGGGTGGAACACCATTGTTGGTGAGAGGAATATCCTTTCTCGTGGTTTTTCACATTATTATTGCAGGTATGGGGGTAGTGTTCGTAACGCGTGCCCTGCGATTTAACCAATTTTCACAGGCAGTTTGCGGTGTCTCGTTTGCATTATCAGGTTATTTGGTTGCAAGAGCAGGGTTTCTAAGCATCAATGCTGCGATTGCCTGGTTCCCTTGGATTTTGTATGCTGCAATGAAACTTTCGGAACGCCGCAATTATTCAAATGTTTTCATATTGGGTGTTGTGGTTGGGCTCCAACTTCTGGCAGGTCATGCCCAGACTTCTTTTTATACATTGATATATACAAGCGTTTGGTTCGTCTATTTTGTTTTGAATACCAATGACTTTGATTACCTTAATAACTCACTGAGTAGCAATATTATAGAGCGGGTAAGAAACCTTCTGGGGTTTTTAGCCCGTCCTATAGGTTTATTCATCTTGGCAATATTCATTGGGATTGGGTTATCTAGCATACAATTGTTTCCAACTGCTGAATACTTATTACAATCTCAGCGATCCGCAGCCGTTGGTTATGAGTATGCGATGACATATTCTTTTTGGCCGTGGCGGTTTTTAGGGTTTATTGCCCCGGATTTATTTGGAAATCCAGCTACTGGTGATTATTGGGGGTATGCAAATTATTGGGAGGATGCGATTTATTTTGGGCTTATTCCATTTATTTTTAGTATTCTTGTTGTTATCCGCACTATTTTTAAAAAAGGGAATTATCTCAATTCTCAAAACGTGGGAATTAAGCCAATAAAGGATCGGAAATCTTTTCGATTATTTTTAATATTTACTGTTTTTATCGTGTTTGTTCTAGCGTTGGGGAAAAATACCCCAATATTTCCTTGGTTGTATCGACATATCCCGACTTTTAATATGTTTCAGGCGCCCACCAGAATATCTTTTTTAGCGATATTTGCTTTGCTTCTTTTGTCAGGGATCGGGATAGAAAAGTGGAGAAGACCAATCAATCGCGCTCTTTATTGGACGCGACTAGGCACGATGGGAGCATTTGCAATCATGCTCGGTTCATGGGTTGCATGGTTAGTATTCGATGAAATTCATCCAACGTTTGTTAAAGCGATGGGATTGGCTGGTATTTGGGCACTCAGTGCGGGGATTTTGGCGCTGATTGCTCCACAGTCTGAGGGTACTGTTTCGTTTGGAAAATGGACGCCTTGGCATATAGCAGTTATCTTTGTGATTAGTATTGATCTGATTTCCGCAGGGTGGGGATTAAATCCGGGGGTTGATATTGATTTCTATAAAGGAGTACCTGGTACGGCTTTGCAAGTAAAAAAAATGCTCAACGGAGGCAGGCTGTATTTCCCCCCTAAAGAGGAAAATACAATAAAATACAATCGGTTCTTTACATTTGATACTTTTTCACCTGCGGAAGATTGGGAGAAAATGCGATTGACATTATTAGCCAATCAAAATATGTTTTATGAAATACCTGAAGTAAACAACTATGACCCTATAGTTCAAGCAAGATACGATTTCTGGATGACTCACATGATTCAGATGCCTCAATATCTGCAAGAAAGATTGTTGGATTTGATGAATGTGTCAGTCGTAGAAAGAATAGATGAAAATGAATTGATAGGAGTTAAATTTTCTAATAGAAAAGGAGCGTACCAATATATTACATGGGTGCCATGTGGCATATATGTTAACAAACCAAATGAAGCCTGGAAAACCCTGACTTCTGAGAAATTCGATCCACAGATGTATCTAATCGTTGAAGCAGAACCTCCCACGGAAGAAGAAGCGTGTTTATTTAGTGGGGAGGAGCCAAAACTTGAAACAATAATAGATTCTCCAAATCATATTGAAGTAATAATAGATGCCAAACATAATGGTTGGCTGTTTATCTCTGATGCATGGTATCCTGGTTGGCGTGTCTATATTGACAACAAGCGTTCAGAACTTTATCGGGCAAACTATCTTTTCCGTGGAGTGAAGATTGAGACGGGAAAACATACGCTAAAAATGGTATATCGCCCTCTCTCTTTTTATATTGGAGCAACAATTAGTGGGGTAATGTGGTTAATTCTTTTATATTATGGATTGACTGTATGGATGAGCAGGAGGAAAATCAGATATCTTAATTAATGGAATTAATCCGAAAATTAATCCCTCGCTTTTTCACTTCGTCCATAAATTCTTCCGGAGGAACCGCGATTTCCATTTTTGTTCCTCCTGGCTGGACTTTCCCTAGTGCTTGGAAAATCATCATAATAGAACAATGCCAACCGGTTAGTCGTTCCATCGCTGTAAATTTTGTGACAGGATCATAGTAGTCTAATAAATCTAAGTGAATGACTTCGGTTTTATAATTAATTTCACCCACCCCTCGGATGCGGATTGCACAAACATCATGAATGTCCTCGGCAGAAATATGCGGGGTTAACAAGGCATGAAAAATATCTCTAGGAACGATTTCAGTTCCCTTGATCTTAAGGGGGTTTTCTGAAAACAATCCAAGCGCTTTATAGGCTCTCCACCATTCAAAATGCCCAGGATATCGCAGAGTTTTATTTTGATAGATTTCCAATTTGCTCTCGAACGTCCAAGGCGATGTTGAAAGACCTCCGGAGGTTATATCTGCTTCCAACTTGCCTAATGGTGGAAAATCGATAAATTCTGGCTCTGTTAGCGTGGCAACTGGAGTAACTTTCCCATTTCTAATGAAATATGCGTCACCATCCATTTCGTTCGTAAGCCCATTAATGTGGAAAGTAGACTGATAATTCCAGGGAGGTATTGGATTCTGGGGAAGTCCTCCGTCGTAGATATAGATTTCCTGAGGTGTATCGAAGAGATTTATCACAAAAGCAGCCATGGTAACAATTAAGCCTGGTCCCATTCCACAGTCTGGGACAATGCTTATCCCTGCTTCTTTTGCTTGCTTGTCGAGGGCTAGTTGTTGCCTGACAATTCCAGTATGTCCGCCCATGTCACATAAACTGGTTTTTGCTTTGATTGCAGCCTTTGTTATACCTAGGTTGTAATAATAAGGGACAGCACTAAGCGTAACATCCGCACCGATTAATAATTTAACCAAGTCATTTTCGTTTGTGACATCAATGGTTTGCGATTGGATTATGTTTGTTTGGAGTAAGGAATTAATCCTATGCGCCGCATTCTTTGCAGCAATCATATCCCTATCAGCAAGAATAATGCTGTTGGCATATCCAAATTTTGCCAAATCATAGGCTGCTGAAGTTCCTTGACGACCTGCTCCTAAAACCACGTAATTGAATTTGTTTTCCATTTCAGGAGTCTCCAAAATTATAGAACCTTTGTTAATCAAAGTTGCCCAGATGTTTTCCAACTTTTAAGCATCTTCTGGTAAGCGGGATCACGATATCTTTCAATAGTAAAGGCATCAGCATATGGCGGCAGTTTGTCATTCAATATGTGAGCCGCCAATAATTCACCAGCAGCACAAGAAGCCATTAATCCAAACCCGGATAATCCACCGATGATATAGGTATTTTTTATCGAAAGAGGACCAATTAACGGACGATTCCCTTGTGTTTTGACGTAATACCCTCCATCTATAATCGGCTTTGGAATTTCTTCGAAATATTCATCAAAACGGGGAAGCATGGCAGCCATGCCGCGAATGGCAATTTCAGGATATAGAGGGTCAAGCGGTACTGGAAATATCGGATTTACTTGATCGGTTTTATACTCCCATAATAACAAAACAATATCACTATCAATTCCTCCCTCAGGGCGAGTATGTGCACCACCTGGAAATCTATTAAGTAACCAATGTAAATCATTTTCCCCCTGAAACCATTTTCTCTCTTCTTCAGACCAAGGCAAGTATTGTTCATCTGTCCAAATTAATAAAGGGGAATTTCTTGGGACAACTTGTTTGCTGTCATGGATGGATACTTTAAGGTGTAATTCGGAAAATACGGGTATATCAATCCCCATTAAATTGCCAATTTCTTTTGTAAAAGGGCCTGCTGCACTAACAAAATAATTGCATTCTATTCTTTCACCATTCTGAAAAACAACAGAAGAAACTTGATTATTGGTTTTTTCGATTGAGACGATCTTTTGATTGGTATAGGTTACCCCATTGTTTTTACACTTTTCAAGTAAATATTGACCAAGTTGTTGAGCAGAAAACCATCCGGCTCTCCGAACATGTAAAGCAGCCACAATATCTTTAGACAGATAAGGAAATTGTTTACGAATAAGTTCCTTACTTAAAAACAAATCTGCTCCTGTCAAACTTTTATCATAGCCTTCTACTTGTGTGGGTACATACGTTGGGTAATTTTCTCCCTCTTTGTAAATCCTTAATGAGCCACCCCCCAATTGTGATATTTTTTTTGCATCTTTGATGATTTGCGGGATTTTTTTACTGTCAGCAGTGAGGAAAAGGTATCCGCGTCGGTTAAGTTGAAATATGTTCCCGCTTTCATCTGCTAAACGCTCTAACCAATCAATGGATCGGTTCATCAATGAGACCATCGCATTTTCAGGCTCTAGCCACCAATTACGATAGCACTCAGTAGATTTGTCGCTGGTCAAACTCAGAGGTTTTCGTTCATCGACAAGTAGGATGTCTTTTTCACCATGAATCACAGAAAGGTGATAGGCTGCACTAATTCCTGCAATTCCTGCGCCGCAAATAACAACATTAACCTTTTTGTTCATGAATCATACGTTTTCGTTAATGGGATATTTTTTTGTTTTCAGTTTATTCTGATAGTTGAACATATATTCGCTTGTTTATTTTACCTTTGCTTTTGTAATCTATAATACGCATCGTTCCGACTTCTTTGGTGTTCTTTACATGGGTACCGCCATCTGCTTGCAGGTCTAACCCTTCGATTTCAACGATCCGTACTTTATTAATGCCTTTTGGCAAGAGATTGATTTTTGTGCGAATGAGGTCTGGAATTTTAAATGCTTCTTCTCTAGGTAAGGTGCGCCATGTAATTGGTCGAGCGTTCTTTACTTCTTGATTGATCGCATTTTCAATTTTCTCAACCAATTCCTTGTGCATTGCCTCGAATTCGAAGTCCATTCTCCCTTTTAAAGGTTCCATGTTACCGCCTGTAACAGTAGCGCCGTAATCACGAAAGATAACGCCGCACAGTATATGCATCGCTGAATGAGTACGCATTAGTTTATAGCGAAGTTCCCAATCTAGGTGACCTTTAACAGTTGAACCAACCGGTGGCAATGTTATATCCTTATCGATTAAATGTACAATTTTGTCTCCGATTTTCTTGGAGCGAATAATGGGAATAGCAGTTCCCTTAAATTCAATGTAGCCTTTGTCTGCTGGTTGACCACCGCCTCCTGGATAAAACGCTGTTCGGTCAAGAATGATTCCGTGGGCTTCTTCATCGAGTTCAATAACATTCGCGGTAAAATATTTGATGTAACTATCAACGTGATATATTTTTTCAGTCATATGGTTCCTTTCTAGTAGGGACATGAATATTTAAATGGCTAGATGTGATGGGATGTTTAGTAAATTGTGTTGGTGAATATTGTTTCTCCTATGCTAAAAGAAAATATTAAGTGAATTGCAAAGTTTATTAGAAAAATAATTATAAATTTATAATAGGCATTTTGGTCCTAGAATGCGTTTAAGTTAAAATAGTTTGCCTGTTCAAGGAATATTGTACATGAGAAAAGAGAAAATGGATGGGAAAGTAGCGATAATAACAGGTGCCTCTAGTGGAATAGGTGAGGCAACTGCACTTAAATTATCTGAGAAAGGTATTAAAGTCGCCCTTGCAGCGCGTCGAGAGCAGGAATTAAAGCGAGTTGAAAACAAGGTTGTTGAAGCAGGAGGTATCGCTAAATCTATTCCTACAGATGTAACAAGTCGTGATCAAGTAAAAGACTTGGTTTCTGAAGTATTAAATAAATGGGGAACTATTGATATTGTTGTTGTTAATGCTGGTGCATATTTACGTGCCAAAGTTGAAGAATTGTCAGTAAAGGATATTGAGCAATCGATGGCAGTGAACTTTTATGGGGGATTGTACTTAATCTTAGAAGTGTTGCCAATAATGTTGAAGAATGGACAAGGTCGTATTATTGTTGTAACGAGTTTTGACGCTAAAAAGGGATTGCCTTTAGATGCCCCTTATGTTGCCGCGAAATTTGCAATGAGTGGATTTGCTGAAGTGATGAGGCAGGAATTGAAACCTAAGGGAATCTTGGTGACAACGATTTTCCCGGGTCGGGTTGATACACCATTAATTACTGATCTTAAGGTTCCTTCAATATCCGCAAAGATTTCTCCCGGGAAAGTAGCACAAGCAATATGTAAAGTTATTTACAAATATCGTCCAGAGATTATCTTACCTAAACAAGCAGGATTATTATATTATCTTAATGTAATTTCTCCTAGATTAGGTGATTATCTTGTAAAATTATTCCGCCTTGAAGGCTGGTATGAATAAAAAATAAGGCTAATTAAGAAGAGGTCTATAAATGGAAAATACTGCATTAAATACCCATCCATGGCTTAAACAGGTCCATGTATCTTTTGTTGTAGAAGAGGTTGACAATGTTTTGGAAACAGTTGTACATGGGCTTGCCAAGCATTTTGAGAGGTTTGGAAACATTGTACAACAAGAACCTGATGAGAAAACGGATATGATCATCACGACAACCAAATTTGGTGAGGTTGTAAATTGGAGAAAAGCATTATTATTCACCGGTAGAAGACGATTTAAACTTTCAAAAACACCAACAGTATTAACGATTGTTCATGTTCTTAAAACCAAATTCAATGAGATGCTATCCTATCTAGATAATGCTCTCAAAACAAAACCGCTTAATCCAGATGATTTCCGTTTTCCTGGTTTGGCAGAAAGTGCGTATCAAGTATTGACCGAACAGGGAAACCGTGGAGGACCAATTCTCGCACTATTAAGGTTGATTCAAGGTCAAACGAAAAGCATTCGAGTCTTACTTGTTGTGGGAGATGAAAAGCCTGATGAGGCTTACTTATTCGATCTCGTTGGTGCTTATCCGCGGATTGACGCTAAAGATAACGCTAGATTCTATGATGAAACTGTTCTCCGATTAACAACAGCAGTAAGTACTCATGAAATAACAAACCATCAAGTCGAGGATGATATGATACCTCATAAAATTTGGGAGAATTTATCATCCGTCCCGGCGATGATAACTGCTGCAAAAGAGTTTGGAAAGCGTAATTTTTTCACACAAATGGTCCGCATTGCAGATTTAGTTTATATACCCGCTTTAGCAGAGACTATTTCTAGTCAATATTCCGAAGGTTGTTTTGCGACATGGGACTACACGATCAATGCTTTAGTTACAACCGTAACTGGAAGTGCTCGACCAGTCGAGAAGGATAGTATTAGCGAGGATGATTTGGCTGTAATTGATGGTGTTCGCCCAGATGGACAGGGCGCCATTGTTAAGCATGTGGAGGGGAAGAGGAATGACCCGCCATCATCAGAAGCAGTTGAGATGTATGCACTTGACAGAAATTTGCCAAGAGTTAACTATACAAAACCCGATGGCAGTGTAGTGAAAGTACCGGTTACTCGTTCAAAACTCCATGGTCATCGTGGAATAATTGTTTTTGATCCGAGAAAGGTTGAACATGTGTCCCTGGATGCTGCTTATTATTCCTTTCCGGTTTCATGCTCAACTGAAGCGCAGGCGAAAGGGATAGAAGGGGCGTTTTCCCGAGCAAAGGCACTTTTAAACCCAGATGATCCACGTCAAGTCGTATTTACGATATTACCTGGTCATGGCATAGTAATTGTTGAAAAATGGGTTGAGGGGAAAGTTCCTTTTCAGGTGATATGGGAGTATATGGACAAAGGTTATTTGGAAGTATCGAATCATGTTCCACAAGGAAAGATAGACTTTATCAAGAGTGATGATGGCAGATTGCTTGTAAAAGATCTTACGAATAGCGCTGTATTTTCGTAAAGTAGATCTTGAATTAGAAAAAGACAAAGGAGGTGCTTTTAGAAAAAGGCGATGCCTTGTCTAATGAAAATGTTTCCTTAGTTATCTGGAAGATATGTTTGGATGGTTGCAAAGAATATATTTAATTATTCTTTTATTTAACTTTTATTTAACTTTGGTATAATTATAATAAATTGGTAGAAAACGTTTTAAAAAATGTTTTTTTGTATATTCGCTCTGTGGCTTATAGGCTATATGTCACAAATTATGGAACGGATATAATATCTTCATTAGCCTTATTAATTTGATTTTTAAAAAATATGTAATCTCAATCAGGGGGTAGTTTTGTCGTTTACGGAGGTGGTTTAGTTGAAAACAGTTGTTGCAGCCGCTTTGGGCGAGTGTGTTCATGTTGCTGGGATAACGAAGTTTTTAAGGTTGGCACAAAAAGCCGGTTGGCGAACAATTTTCCTTGGACCTGCAGTTTCGATTGATAGGGTAATACAGGTTGCTAAAGACGAAAAAGCGGACCTAGTAGGCGTTTCTTATCGGTTAACCCCGGAAAATGGCGAGCGATTACTGGGTGAGTTCGCGGAGGCTGCTGATGAACTCAGACAACGTGGAACGAGATTTGCTTTTGGTGGAACACCACCGCTTGTCGAACGAGCACGTGCTTTAGGATTTTTTGAAGCAACATTTAATGGGACAGAAACTTCTGATCAAGTATTGTCTTATTTAAAAGGTGGGTATGAGAAGAGAGAAAACGATGTTGTATTTCCGCAAGATGTTATTAAGCGCATAAAATGGAAAAGTCCTTATCCGATTATCCGTCATCACTTCGGATTACCTAGTGTAGATGAGACAGCATCTGGTATTGAGAAGATTTCAGAAGCCAAAGTTTTGGACGTGATTTCTTTAGGGACAGATCAAGATGCACAAGAGAATTTCTTTCATCCAGAAAGGCAAAATCCTCGACGACGAGGAGCGGGTGGGGTTCCTGTAAGGTCAGCAGATGATTTTCGGATTTTGTATCAGGCAACCCGCAGAGGTAATTTTCCATTAATGCGAACGTATACAGGAACTGATGATTTTATAAAATTAGCGGAGATATATGTTGAGACGATTAATATTGCCTGGGCAGCAATTCCATTGTTTTGGTTTAACCGTATGGATGGACGAGGACCATGGGAATTGGAAGATTCAATAAGAATACATCAAGAACTGATACAGTGGTATAGTAGGAGGGGGATTCCGGTTGAGTTAAACGAGCCGCACCATTGGGGAATGAGAGATGCTCCTGATAGTATCTTTGCTGCAACTGCATATCTTTCTGCATATAATGCGAAGGCTTTGGGGGTGAAGGATTATATTGCACAATTGATGTTCAATTCTCCACCAGGATTGACAGATGTGATGGATTTGGCGAAGATGATTGCTGTATTAAAGATGATTGAGCCACTACAATCACATGATTTTAATGTCTGGAAACAAACAAGGACTGGATTGCTCAGTTATCCAGTGGATTTAGATTTTGCTCGTGCACATCTGGCTTCTAGTATATATCTTCAAATGGCTTTGAAGCCACATATTATTCATGTTGTTGGGTTTACGGAGGCTGATCACATCTCCACGGCAGATGAAGTCATCGAATCTGTAAAACTTGCACATCGATCGATTGAGAATGGGCTGGGACAACCTGATATGAGTAAAGATCCGCTTATTCAGGAAAGAGTAGAAGAAATAATTAGGGATGTAACTTGTACTTTAAATGCCATACGAAGTATAGGAAGTGTTAATAATGTTGATCCTTTGACTGATGCATCTACGTTAGCAAAAGCAATTGAAATGGGTATTTTAGATGCTCCTCACTTGAAAAATAACCCATACGCCCGTGGTGAGATAGAAACGAGAATTGATCACCGAGGTGCTTGCAGAGGAATTAATCCAAAGACAGGTGAGTTTGAGGAAGAAAGCAAAAGACTTCGACAATTGTTATAGCGTTATGGAGGAACTAAATGGGAAATGAATCTGTAAAATACACGGTTATTGGGGCAGGTAATGGTGGCAAGGCAATGGCTGCTCATTTAGCGGTCCTTGGTTTTAACGTTGCACTTTATAATCGCACACCTGAACACATTGCTGGCATTAAGGCAAGGGGAGGAATTTATTTAGAAAGTAATGATCCAAATGGACCGAGAGGATTCGGAGAACTAGTAATAATTACCTCTGATATCCAAGAGGCTGTGGATTATGGTGATGTATTGATGGTTGTCGTTCCTGCGTACGCCCATAAGGATATTGCTCGTAAATGTGCACCTTTTTTAAGAGATGAACAGTATATAATTCTTCATCCTGGGCGAACATTTGGTGCTTTAGAGTTCAAAAAGGAACTACGGGATGCTGGTTCAACCAGCAATGTGCGGGTTGCTGAAGCTCAGACGCTTATTTACGCATCCCGTGCTGAGGGACCTGCTCAAGCAAGAATATTTCGTATTAAAGAAGCAGTTCCCTTAGCAGCAATTCCTGCTATAGATACTCAATATATCTTAGATATTATCAAACCCGCTTTTCCACAATTTATTGATGGAATTGATGTCCTTCATACAGGGATAAACAATATAGGTGCGGTTTTTCATCCGGCTATAACATTAATGAACGCCGGACGAATAGAAGACACAAATGGAGATTTCCAATTTTATCTTAATGGGGTGACTCCTACAGTCGCCAGAATAATGGAAGTGTTAGACCGTGAGCGTGTTACAGTGGCTTCCGCCATTGGTGTTAGAGCGACAACTGCTATTGATTGGTTGCGGATGGCATATAATACAAAAGGGGAAAATCTTTATGAAGCAATTCACAATCAACAGGGTTATCGGGGAATCCCTGCTCCACCGACCTTACAACATCGATATATCACGGAAGATGTGCCGATGAGTCTTGTACCAATTGCTACATTAGGTAAGCGTTATGGTGTATCGGTACGGTGTATGGATAGTATTATCCGGCTTGCATCTATCATTCATCGCACAGATTATTTGCAGCGAGGCCGAACATTAGAGAGATTAGGGATCGAACGCCTGAGCGTAAATGAATTATTAAGATATGTTACTGAGGGCATTTCGGTATAATTCATAAGACTTTCAAATTCGATTTAAAAAGGAAATTGCGGCTAAAAATATGAAGATATACATCACAGAATGGATTTCCGTATTATTCCTTCTCCTTGTGCTTACCGGATGTGCAGTAAAGAATGATATTGATAACAGCAACATCATAAATCATTCTACCGCCACTAAGAATCAAACGCCATCTATTGAAATGGAGATGCTGACCCCTGATTATTCTCCTATTCCTACTACAAGAATTGCCTCAGCGACCCCATCCAAAACGGCTTGTCCTACTTCAACATCGACTTTAACACTTACACCAACCGACAAACCAGCGATATTTTCGCTTAATCAAGATAGCGTGTGTTATCAGGGACCGGGGTATATTTATGATGTGAAGACTTATTTGTCTGCGGGTGAATCTGTAATGGCGGTTGGAAAAGTGGAAGATGAATCATGGACGCTTGTTGATTTAAGTGATAGAGACGAGAATTGTTGGCTAACAACAGAACGTTTAACATCTAATTTAGATGAGTACGATTTGAATATCGTTTCACCGCCACCAACGCCAACAGAAAAAGTGAGCGTTACTCCCGAATTACATGGAATGAGAACCTACTTGTTTGTATTGAATACTGGGGGTCCTTTTGGATGCGGGGATAGCCTTGTGTATTATTATTCTGGGATAAAGACTACAGGTGATTTAGAAAAAGATGTAGCAGCGATACTCAGATTTTTGTTAAAGCAAAAACAGGAATATATCGGGAATAATTACAACCCTCTATACAAATCGAATTTAAATGTAAAAAACGTAATGATTGATTATAGTTCTAAAAGAGCGAATATACGCCTAGGGGGAACTTTTATCAAACCCTCAAATGCTTGCGAAAGCGAAAGGATACGTACTCAGATTTGGAACACGATTTTACAATTTGATGAGATAGATTCTGCTCAGATTTGGGTTAACAATAAGTTGTTGGGAGACTTGTTGTACGTTGGAAATAAATAATTTCTAATATATACTTTGGAAATTAGTTGTGTGCATATTGTTTATGGGGAAGATTATTAAATTAAACGACTAACTATATTCCTAAGAAAGTGGAAGTCTTTAAGAAGAAGAGAAAGTTGTTTTGTATTTTGCTGGTAAGAGTAGGATTGTGAGTTATCAACGCGACAATATGGGTTGCGGTTTTAGTTTCCCGTTTTTATCTAAGATGAATGCTAATGAATAGTGCATGAAAGATATTGTTTATTTCTACCCCAAAAGACATGAAGAGCATTTTGAAGAGGGTCATCCTGAAAGATCTGAACGTGTTGAAGCTATTAGGCATTCTTTGGAAGAAGTTAGCTGGTCGACTGAGAGTGATTTACTTAAGCCAATCAGTGTTCCAACAGACACATTAACCAAAGTGCATGACCTCGAATATTTAGAGGTCCTTAAGAAAGATTCTTCGATGGGAATACGATTGGACGTTGATACTTATACGACGGATGACATTTGGAAATTAGCATTGTAAGCAGTTGGCGGAGCGATTGCTGTTGCAAGACATGTCTGGAAGAGAGTTGCGAAGCGGGGATTTGGACTCACACGTCCTCCATGGCATCACGCTACACATAATCATGCGATGGGATTTTGCTATCTTAATAATATTGCAATTGTTGAACAAGATTTGATTATGAGTGAAAAAGTGAAGCGGATTGCGATTGTTGACCTTGATTTCCATCA
>DUEG01000036.1 GCA_011176615.1 Anaerolineae bacterium
TATTTCACAGATGAATATCTGCAGAAGTATAACGCTCCAGGTCCGGTAGCATTAGCCATTGAAGAGGCTTTACAAACGGGAAACAATGAACTGTTTACGGAATTAACCGGTTTGCATCGGGGCTTTAATATAGAACCGAATCCAAATATTATTTTTACTATACTTTTAGATGTCGATGATCGGGGGTACTTTCACTATCTATACTTGGATATGAAAACTTATCGACGATCGACATATTATGTGAAACAAGTAAAAGAACGCTGGGTTGTTGTCCCTGAAGATTTGTATTTTTATTGGGATAGTGGATTTTGGTGGGATGTTTACTTGCCATTAGCATTGGTTTGGTGGGGTATATTGATTGTCGTGTGGGTGACAATATTTGTTTATAGGTTGGGTGCAAAAACTCGTGAAAGTATGCATGGCGGCGGGTGAACGATTTGCTGTGAAGTGCGTGACATAGCGTAACCGTTGATTCTAGTCTAGGAGTACAAGTATGTTTGGGTATTATCTTCGAAAAATTGGGAATGGTCTTATTTCCCTTTTTATCTTTATTACCATTTTGTTCTTTGTGGCTCAGGTGATTATTCCGCATGATTTCACCACACAATTTGCCTTGTCTATGAACCGGGGGTTAAGAGAAGAACTTCAACACCAACTTGGCTTGGATTTGCCTTTATGGCAACAATATCTGCATTGGTTGGGAAGGTTAGTTAGCGGAGGTTTTGGCAAATCTTTCTACGGATATTCCATTTCTGAGATGCTTAAATCGGTCATTCCACCAACATTGTTGATCTTTCTCTTGGGTACGATCCTTGCTTTTTTAATTGGCTTATGGTTAGGGAAAGTCACAGCATGGAAAGGAAGAGGCATATTCACGGGTGTGACAACTTTTAGCGCAATTGCGTTGTATACTTCTTTTCCGCCATGGTTGGCATTCTTGATGTTCTATTTATTTGTACGTAAACTTGGAATATTCCCGCCTATTTTACATGAAAATCCACTGAGGGCGTTATTTGGAAATTATGTGAAAGAAGAGAATATAACTGCTGCTCAAATTATCAATACGATTCTGCTTACATTATTGGCAAGTGCGGTAATTGTTTGGGGAGCCAATATTCTAATTCATAAGGTCTTCAGAAAGAAGATACATCCTATCCTATTCTTCGTATTGGTGGTTAGTCTATGGGTTGGAAGTTGGTTTATCCTAGGTATAGATGAAATTGCCATCCAAATAATGAGACTTGCTGGAGTACCGTTGATTACATATGTTTTTTTAAGTCTCGGGGAAACGATGCTGATTACACAGACCGCTATGCGTGATACATTGCATGAAGAATATATCCAAACTGCCAGGGCTAAAGGGTTGCCGGAAGCAGTTATTCGCAATAAACACGCTGCTAGAAATGCAATCATTCCCGTGCTCAGCCGTTTGTTGGTCTCCTTGCCTTATTTACTAACAGGTATCGTGATTATCGAAAAAGCAGTGCAATGGCCCGGAATGGGGTCGACTTTATTCATGGCTCTTTATCAACAAGATATGCCTGTGGTACTGGCGGTACTATTAATCGTAGGGTTTGTCTCGTTGATTGCCCGATTCATTTTAGAGATCATCTCTTTGGTTCTTGATCCGAGGCTAAGAGACCGCACTTTTCTTGCTCAACAAGAACAAAATGGATTACAACAGAGAGCATAAGAGAGATTGAGACATGGAAAACCAAATGCATAAGGCTATCCAATTGATCAAGCGTTATCAATATTCTGAAGCCAGAAAATTACTTACGGAGATTATTCAGAACGAACCCAAAAACGAGAAGGCATGGCTTTGGCTAACCCAAGTTGCTAAAAATGATCGAGAGCGTTTAATCTTTCTCAAGCGGGTGCTGCATATTAATCCTGGGAACGAATTAGCGCAAAGAGGTATCGAAATACTTCAGAAGAGAATGGTCGTTGAAACCCCAGAAATACCTTTTAAACCTACTGAGTTCTCTGGAGAGAAACCATTGATTGAAGTTTCTCGTCAACCAGCGGAATTTACTCAAAGGGCTGATAAGGAAAAATCTAAAGAAGTATTGGTTTCCAAAATTATTTCTAAACAATCTGATTTTGATTCTCAAATGAAAGAAGGTGTTTTTCGGATAAGATTCAAAAGGATTAAGATTCACTTAAAACTGACCTGGAAACGATTAAAGAATTCCTGGAATGTATTTTCGCAAAACCGATTAGCGCTTATCGGAGTGATATTATTAATAATTTATTCTTTAATGGCGATAGCACATCCAATATTGATAAAAACTGTCTGGCCACGTGGAATTTATGACCCCGTAACTGGATTTGATTTAAATGTGATAAACCCATCGCCACCAACATCTGCTCATCTTTTGGGTACGGATGGCTTAGGGAGAGATGTTTTAAGTATGTTATTAGCCGCGACAACCCCAGCATTCATTATAGGGTTAACGGCGGCAATCGTTACGGCTGTTATTGGTATTTTTGTTGCAGTTCTGTCTGCCTATTTTGGGGGTTGGGTTGATGGAATATTTTCGAGAATTTCGGATGCCTTTCTTTTGTTGCCAGCGCCATTATTTATGATCATCATAGGAGTTGCGTTCAATGAATTAAAGCCGGTTACCCTGGGGGTTCTGTTTGGATTGATTTCTGGATTAGGCGGGGCAGCGATTACTTTGCGAGCCTATGCTTTGACTGTGATGGCGAAACCCTTTGTGGAAGCAACGAAGATTGCAGGCGGAAGTGCGTTTCAGATTATACGACGGCATCTTATTCCCCATATGATTCCTCTTGCAGCAACGTTAATGATGATTTCGGTTATAGGCGCGGTTGTCGCAGATGCTTTTATTTCTTATTTTGGGATTACGCGTCTGTATCTAAACTGGGGGACAATGATATATACAAGCCAGGCTTATGGATCAATATTTGGGAATATCGAATGGAATGTTCTAATTCCACCGTCCATTGCATTGTCAATGTTTGCCACATCATTTTATTTGATTTCCCGAGGGTTGCATGAAATTGCCGATCCGAAGTTGAGAATGCGATAACCAACCGATTTTTGGTAGAAAATCAAATATTTAACCATTCAACTTTGGAAATATGATAAAATCTTCCTGCGATGACAGCGTATCGAGTATTAATTGTAGATGACGAAATAGAAACGAGGTCTGTTTTACGCGCTAGCGTTAAAGCGATAGAGGAGGATATTGAAGTTATTGATGTCCCCTCGGGGGAGGAGGCTTTCTTCGAATATTCTCTGGAGCCATTTGACTTGTTAATCGCAGATGTTCGTTTGGCTGGCATGACAGGTTTAGAGCTGATGTGGGCACTCAAAGGCGTTGCACCTGGTCTCCGTGTAATCCTCGTCACTGGTGTAAGGGATCCAAAAGTACGACAGAAGGTTATGAATGCGGGAGCGGACTATTATTTCATAAAACCAATTGAGATAGCAGATTTTGTGGATGCCGTAACACAATGTTTGAAAGCAACTAATAAAGAAAGTTTGGCTAACGAGAACGAACAAATTTATGCGCATCACAATTTAAGTGAACAAATGATAAACCTAAGAGTGGATTTGGGCGCGACAGTCGCGATGCTTCTCAATGATAAAGGCGAAATTCTTGCTCAGACTGATGATTTACCTAATAGCACTAATCAACCTAAGTTAATCTCATCGTTGATGACGATATTTTCAGCGGGAGTGAAAGTTAGCCAATTCCTAGGGGCGAAGTCGCCTAATAATATATATTATTCTTCTGGGGAGAAGGAAGATCTTTTCTTGTCACAGATAGGGAATAACCACGCATTGCTTATTGTAGTAGATCACCATGAAGGTGAAAAATATTTGGGAAAGGTTATTGATTCTATTCGTAAGATGATACCAATTATTAGCGATTCGCTTGCCGTACCTGATATAAAACGCTCTCGAGAAAATGCAGTGGTGGAAAGTCAATCGGAATTAATGAGAGAGATAGACGAAGATATTGATGAAGTGTTTGATCCAGAATTAGGGAAATTGTTAAAAAGTAAAGAAACTGATCATTTAAAGGATGATGAAATCGAGGCGTTTTGGACATCTGTTACATCAGAAAAGACGGATACAGCAATAACTAATCCTGATTCGATTTCTTACGAGCAGGCTCGAAAGTTGGGTTTAACCCCAGGGGATGAAAAATAATATGATATTTTTGGGAGTAAAGAAGCATATTGGTTGCAAGCATTGTCATAATAGCGGGGCATATGATACAATTCACATCGCACTTTTGGGTTTGTATTTAGGGGAGTGGTGCAAGGGCAGCACAACGGTCTTTGGAATCGTTGATCCTGGTTCGAATCCGGGCTCCCCTGCCTAAAGTATCTTGTAAATATAGAATGTCATCGCTCGACGAAGATCCTCATATATCGAAGCAGAATAATTTATCCTTGCTTTCGAGAGACATTTTGGAGGGGGTAACGCCAAAATGGATTATTGATGTTAACTACTACATTGAATTGTTTAATCAAATCATTTGTTTCTCAATCGGAAGCAATATATTTCTTATGGAGTCATTATGAATTTAGCGACTGTGATATTAGCAGCGGGGCAAGGAAAGCGTATGAAATCTTCAAAGCCAAAAGTACTGCATCCAATCTTAGGAAAACCTATGCTTTGGTACATTATCCAAGTTGCTAATCAAGTAACTCAAAGAAAAACAATTGTTGTTGTTGGACACAAGCCGGATCTTATCAAGGAAACTTTTAATGAATCCGCATTATTTGTACCTCAAAAGGAACAACTAGGAACTGGGCATGCTGTTCTACAAACGGAACCTTTATTAAAGGGAAAAGTTGATTTTGTATTGGTAACTTATGGAGATATGCCGTTACTTCGAGAAAGGACGTTATGGAAGTTAATTGACTCGAAACCAAATCCTTCGCAACCAATTACGATGTTAACGGTGTTCATGGACGATCCTCATGGTTTTGGTCGCATCATTAGAGACGATAATGGAGATGTCCATGCAATTGTAGAAGAAGCACAGGCTACCCAAAAACAACGTGAAATCAAGGAATTAAATGCTGGTGTATACGTTTTTAACGCAGAATGGCTATGGGATGCACTGCCCAAAATTACACTTTCTCCCAAGGGGGAATATTATTTGACCGATTTGATTGGTATTGCAATCGAACAAGGAAAGTCCATTAAAGCCATTCCTGTTGAAGATACACAGGAGGTAATTGGAGTTAATACACGCGTACATCTTGCGGAAGTCTCATCCATCATTCAAGCACGGATAAATAGAAAATGGATGTTAGATGGTGTAACAATTACGAATCCCGACAGTACAACTATAGAGCCTACTGTCTCCATCGGGCAGGACACAACAATATTACCAAATACATTTCTTCAAGGCGATACGCGGATTGGTGAAAACTGTGTTATCGGTCCAAACAGTATTGTAGATAATACAAAGATTGGGAGGAATTGCATCATCCGTGCATCAGTTTTAGAGGGAGCCATTTTGGAAGATAATGTAGACATTGGACCATTTGGACATCTTCGTAGAGGAGCCCATCTTGCAAAAGGCGTTCATATGGGAAATTTTGGCGAAGTAAAAGATTCTCATTTGGGGGAGGGCACAAAGATGGGGCATTTCTCCTATATTGGAAACGCAACGATTGGAAAGAATGTCAACATTGGTGCCGGAACGATAACTTGTAACTATGATGGGAAGCAAAAGAATCCTACAGAGATTGGCGATGATGTATTCATTGGTAGCGATACGATGTTGGTCGCTCCTATAAAACTTGGCGACGGTGCACATACTGGAGCAGGGTCGGTTGTAACGAAGGATATTGCGGAATATATGTTGGCTGTTGGTATTCCAGCGCGTGCAATTCGAAAAATAAACCCGGAGGAAAAGTCTTCTGTTAAGAATGAGAAAAAAGATGGTTAGTTTAATACTTAAAAGTCTGAAAGAAGGCAGTGAGCTATTGTGAATATAACCCATATTGTGATTTTATTCTTACTTATACTCTTAGTATGCTTAGATTTATTAACTTCTGCCTCGAGGTCAGCATATCGGAGCGTTACACGGGCGCGGTTATTACAGTACCATGAGGATCAAGAAAAACAAGTATCTCGCATGCTCGATATTTTGAAGAAATTAACGAGGGCATTGGCAAGTTTGCATCTTTTTCAAGCGTTTACCAGGTTTTTAATTGCTGGTGGTGTTCTGTATCTTTTGTTTTGGGGGCGTGTCGATGTCCCGATTTACTGGTTTATCGGTGTATTGCTTGTTACTGCACTCCTTTTGGCAACATTTGAATGGTATGTATCGAGTTGGGCAGCATATAATGCGGAAAAATGGGCTCTCGGTACAGTGTGGTTTACAAGATTATTGTTGTTGATTCTTGCGCCATTTGTTTCAATTGCTTTGGCGGTTATACAGGAGTCACCCGATATGCGTGAAGGACCTGGAACGGTAGAAGAGGAAGTCAAAACCCTTGTGGATGCGGGGCAACAAGGCGGAGAATTAGAGCAGGAAGAGCGAAAGATGATTTATTCCATTTTTCAACTGGGGGATACACTGACTCGGGAAATTATGGTGCCGCGTATTGATATGTTGGCATTAGATGTGAAAACGTCAATGTCGGAATCCGTAGATGTTTTTAATTCATCTGGGTTTTCACGTGTTCCTGTTTATGATGGGACTATAGATAATATTTTAGGCGTTCTATATGCGAAAGATTTGCTAAAAGCATGGCGCGAAGAGAACCATGAACGGAAGAATATCCGTTCCCTTTTGCGAAAAGCATATTTCGTGCCGGAAGCCAAGAAAGTTGATGATCTATTGACAGAATTACAGTCTCGCCATGTTCATCTTGCGATAGTTATCGACGAATATGGTGGGGTAGCGGGTCTCGTTACCTTAGAAGATATTATCGAAGAGATATTTGGTGAAATTCAGGACGAGTATGATGAAGAAGAACAACCATACTTAGTATTAGATAATGGAGATTATATCTTTCAAGGGAAGGTTGATCTTGATGATTTCAATGAAGTAATGAATTGCGATTTATCAAAAGAAGAGGCAGATACAGTTAGTGGATTTATCTATCGAAGTCTAGGACATGTTCCTTCAGCTGGAGAAAGCGTTCGAGCAAATGGATTGCTGTTAATTGTGGAGCAAGTTAGCAACCGGCGCATTAAGAAGGTTCGTGCACAACGCATTCCGATTGAGAGAGAAGAAGATGTTGACAGATGACCAGCGGCAGAAATTAATACAGGTTGCTATCCAGGCTAGAAAATGGGCATATGCACCATATTCAAATTACAAGGTGGGTGCTGCGTTACTGACTTCATCAGGAAAGATTTATGATGGCGTGAATGTTGAAAACGCGGCTTATCCTGTAACAATGTGCGCGGAACGGGTAGCAGTTTTTAAGGCGATTTCAGAAGGGGAGAAAAAGTTTGAGGCAATTGCGGTGGTGACCACGAATGGTGGCGCGCCATGCGGTTCTTGCAGGCAAGTTCTCGCTGAATTTGGATTGAACACTTTAGTTTTGGTAGCAGATTCGGACGGGAATTTGATCAGTGAAGATACTGTTGGTGATTTGTTACCAGGAGCATTTACGTCAAATGACCTAACCTGAAATATACGGTACTCTTAGATTAAAATACTTATTTGGTTTTTGGGGTTAAGTCTATTACTTACCAATTAGGTGCTGGGGTTGCTACAACTAACAAGGCTTGTACCATCCATCCTTCTGTACCATCAGGGGCGATTACATACACCCAAGAAGCGTGTTCCTGTTCCACAGGCGTATCCGATAGAATCTGGATCATGGTTCCATTGCGTAATATTGCAAGGGTCTCAGCATTGAAACTTGATTCTGAGCGAATACGTGCTCCTTCTCCTCCTGAATTACTTGCATCAATTATTGCATAAACCGGCGTTGGACTGGGACTGGGGGTATTCGTTGGTGTAGGTGTTTTTGAGGGCGAGATTGTTGGCGTGGTTGTTTTTGTCGGTGGGATAGGAGTAAAAGTCTGCGTATTGGTAGGAGGAGGCGTAATCGTGAAAGTTGGTGATGGAGTTATCGTTGGTATAAGGGTTGGGAGTGCAATCCTACTTTCGATTGCTGTACCAAAGCCGCCTAGACCAACAATTAAAGTGATTCCTATAAGGCTAAAAACGCCACCTAATGTGTATCCAAATAAAGTAAGGGGACGAAGTCCTTTTATTGCTAGGGTTAAAGCGCCCAGTAATGCAGCCCAAGCCAAATATATCAGAAATACGACAAGACCATCTGGCCACAAGTGATTGATCTTGCCCCCGAAACCAATGCCCGCGGTCGTTAAGGGAACAATTAGTTGATATGCTAACGCTACACTTGGTAAAGCCGCGTTTTTTTCCGAGTTCACTAATGTTGCAGCAGTTAGAATTGAACCAAAGGCTAATACAAGAAAACCATACCAAGTTAATTGCGTGTGGTAGGTTGCTTGTTCAAATGATAAAGATGGGAAGATATTTATTGACGTTCCTGCTAAAAATCCAATTAAGAAAACTAGCCCACCAGCGATTAAAGTGCTGATGAGAGAGCGAAGAAAGAATCGAACAGAACCTGTCACAGTTCCGAGCGATATTCCAACAACGGGTGCCATCAATGGAGCGACTATTGCGCCTAAAACGATCAATGCTGGGGCATTGAAGAGAAGACCAGCCGAAATGATCGCAGCAGAAAATATAGTGAACAGGAAGAAATCAAATGATGGTGATGTACGATGTGCAAGAACTCCCAAATTCTTTGATTGTTCATCCACATCTTTAGGTAATAACAGCCGTTTTGAACGTCTGCGGCGTGCAGGGGGTAACTGTTCGGGGTCATCGGGTTCTTGTTCTGTTTTCTGTATACTCATGTTTTTCTTCTTTAGTCTAGTAGCCTTATTTGACATGTATTCGTATTTGTTGAGGAGCAAGATTTATGCCATCAATGATTACTTTAAGAGAAAATCCGGTTAATAAATTTTTTATTTTCGGAGGGAGGCAATTATTCTAATTGGCTTAAGAAGTAATTCAAAGGCTGTATTGATGTCTGGAACAACAATGTCTGCTGCCAGTAAGGTTTCTATCGCGGTTCCTTCTATAGAAATTACTGCAATTCCCAAACCTGCTGCTTTTAACATCGCTGCATCATTTGCTCCCTGTCCGATTGCAACCACCTTTTCGGCACCTAATTGATTTATATAAACTGCTTTCTGTTCTGCCTCATGCCCAGGCGAAACTCTAATTGCTGAGACATTCAATTGTTCATCGATGAATTTTTGTTTTCCATGGGTGTCTGCTGTAAGCATATGAAATTGTAAGCGGTCACCCAACTTCATAATCGTTTGAGAAATACCATCGATCAATTGACCATCAACAGCAAGGGTGCCATTGACGTCGCAAACTAGGTGTTCAAGCATTAGAGGCTCGCGCCCTGGAATATCAATTTTTATCATGTGGCTATTATACAAGAGAAAAAGACAATTATGATTAATTTTTATATCAGAGAAAGTTTCGAGTAAAATACTACGAATATGAGATGTCTTTAGGAGAGAAAAATACCAGTGGAAAATGGATACTACAGAATAAACAAAAATCTTATCGTGTTTGTTGTTGGGATGATAATTCTACTTGTCTCGGCTTGTTCATTGAATCAACAAGAACAATACCCTATGCCATCTTTAACGAGCCAACCAATGATGACTTTAACTCAAACGGAAACCCCAACATCAACGCCGACCCCTCTTCCCCCAGTTAGTGTGCTTCTCGCACCACCAGAAGCCGATAAGGTAATCGTAAATGCGCTTCAGGAACGTCTTTCCACTTGGATACCTTTAGAAGGACTTAGATTTCAAATATTGCCATCTATGGATAAGGATGATTTTAAAGTAGAACAGTATAAAGTTATTATTGCTGTTCCGCCAGTGCCAAATATGAATAGTTTGGTTCTCGCTGCACCTGAAGTTAAATTCTTAGCAATTGGCTTTGATAATCTTATACAAGCACCTAACTTAAGCACAATCGCTGCTGGAGAGAATCTATTGGATGAACAAGCCTTTCTGGCAGGCTATATTGCAACGATGATTACTCCTGATTGGAGAGTGGGGATGATTGGAGTCGCTGATTCTCCGCTTGTGGATACAGCGCGCAAAGGATTTATTAATGGCGCTTTATTTTATTGCCCAAGTCCTATGGGCGTTTGTAATCCGACCTATGCACCTTTTTATGAATACCCGTTGTATGTTGAAATGAATAAAGATGCAAGCGAAGCGGATTGGCGATCAGCGGCAAAATATTTGAAGGGTCTTGCCGTTGAAACGGTATATGTTATGCCTGGTGCTGGTAGTGACTCATTATTGAATTATCTGGCTGAGCAAGGAATTAATCTAATTGGTGGAAAGACGCCTCCGTCTAATATAAAAGACCATTGGGTAGCAACATTAGGATTTTCTCCACTTGATGCGTTAGATGATTATTGGCAAGAATTTATTGGCGGAAGTGTTAGCAAGAACGTTGCGATTCCAATTGAAATTTGCGATATAAACCAAGATTTGTTAAGTCCTGGCAAGCAGAGGCTTGCTGAGGAGGTGCTTGCTGATTTAACTGCAGGGTACATAGATACAGGAGTTGGTGCCAAGTTAAATACAGAAGAATGATTGCTCATTTATTTCATGAATTTGGTGATAAACAGATGAATATTTCTTTCCTCATATTGCTATTTATAAAAATTCGTGTTAAACTAACATAACGTTAAAAGGGTTATTGGAAAACCCTAAAAAAATACTAAGTCTCTTGATTCGGAGGAGAGAAGTTCATGAAAAAATTGTATTTAATACTTGTTTTTGCTTTACTTGCGTCCATGCTTTTAGTTGCTTGCCAACCAAAGGCTACAGAAGCACCTGTACAAGAACCAACGAAAGTGCCAGAGCCAACAGAGGAAAGTTGCTCAAGCCCTGACGTGTTCTGCGTTGGTTTGGTAACCGATGTAGGAGAAATTGATGATAAATCCTTCAACCAATCTGCTTGGGGTGGCGTACAGCAGGCTGCTGATGAATTAGGTGCGAAAATAAATTACATTGAGACCAAGGACGCCAAGGATTACGGCGCAAATATTGATCTGTTTGCGAAAGATGGATATGATGTAATCGTAACCGTTGGCTTTGCATTGGGTGAAGCAACAGGAATGGCTGCAGACCAATATCCAGATATTAAGTTTATTGGTGTTGATCAATTCCAGGGCGAAGCAAAACCTAATCTTTCCGGTTTGATCTTCCCAGAAGATAAATCAGGTTATATGGCTGGCGCTCTTGCCGGTATGCTCACGAAGAGTAATGTGATTGCTGCTGTATTGGGCACTGACTTGGTACCACCTGTAGTCGCTTTCAAAGAGGGATATGAGGCGGGTGCAGCGTATGTCAATCCTGATGTCAAGATCATCTCCACATATCACCCAGGCGGATTGGATGTTGCATTTACTGATCCAGAATGGGGAGCAACCACTGCAAAGCAGGCAATTGATAATGGCGCGGACGTTGTCTTTGGCGCTGGCGGAAAAACCGGTAACGGTGCATTGATCGAGGTCGCTTCTCATGATGGTCTTTATTGTATTGGTGTTGATACTGATCAATGGGGAACGGTTCCTGAGGCACACCCATGTTTGGTTTCTAGCGCAATGAAATTGATCACTCCTGGTGTTTTCAATTTGGTAAAGATGGCGAAAGATGGGAATTTCCCATCTGGTAACTACATTGGTGAATTCGGTTTGGCTCCTTTCCATGATTTCGATAGCCAAATCTCACAAGAGATCAAGGACAAATTGGCGCAAATTCGTCAAGACCTTCTTGATGACAAATTAGACACTGGTTTTCCCCCTGAGGATTAAACAGATAATCTGATGTGAAATATTGATACGGCGCGTTATTTATTGAAATACGCGCCGTACTCATTATTAATTTATAATTGTTCATTGGTAATCTTTTATGTAATTATGATGACATTATATTTATCGTGTAACATACTTTTTTCTTGATGAAACAACACGGATAAGATAAAAATTTCACGGTATTTTTTGACATTCATACTTAAAAAAAGGTGTAGTCATTCATGACTTCAGAGCAAAGTAGTAAATCTTCTTCTCGTAATGGAAGTAATCATCTGCTCAAGCGTGTCTGGTATTCCACCAGTGTGCCAGTTTTCGCTGTTCTCCTAGCATTATTAATCGGTGCAATAATCTTGCTGGTGTCAGGTGCAGACCCTTTGCAGGCATATGCTGCGCTTATCAAAGGGTCTTTTGGGAACACGGAGGCTCTAAGCAGGACACTTCAAAAAACGACCCCTCTCATATTTAGTGGATTGGCGGTCGCTTTCGCTTTTAAAGCAGGTTTATTTAATATTGGTGCACAAGGGCAATTGTTATTTGGCGCGATCGTCGCTGCAGTATTGGGCTTCGGAATCCATGGGTTGCCTGCAGTTCTGCACGCCTCATTAGCATTGTTGGGTGGCGCTTTCGCTGGGGCGCTTTTTGGTGCTATTCCAGGCGCGTTAAAAACCTATACAGGTGCCCATGAAGTGATCACTACAATTATGTTGAATTACATAGCAATCAATATTACTGATTATTTAGCCGATGGTCCATGGAAGGATATGACTCCTGGGAACATTGTTGCGAGAACTCCAAAGATTCTGGATACGGCTCGCATTCCGTCTGTTGCGGGATTACCGCTTGGTTTTTTGATTGCTCTCATATTCAGTGTGGTTACTTGGTGGTTATTAAGGAAAACTACGATTGGCTTTGAAATCCGAACAGTTGGATTGAATCCAAATGCGGCTAAGTATGCTGGTATTAAGGTCGCAAAGACTATTATTCTTACCATGGTTCTTAGCGGTTTGTTAGCGGGTATTGGCGGTGCTATTGAAACCCAAGGTGTTGTGGGGCGTTATCAACCAGGGTTTAATACGGGCTTGGGGTTTGACGGAATTACGATTGCATTATTAGGGAAAACAAATCCTATCGGTGTAATTCCAGCCGCACTAATTGTTGGGGCAATGAAAGCAGGTTCTAGCCAAATGCAATTTAGCGCTGGTGTTGCAAAGGAAATTACAGACGTGATTCAGGCATTGATACTCTTTTTTGTTGCTGCAGATATGATCGTGCGTTGGCTATTAAGAATACGTGCCGCAGAAGAAGAGAAAGTTACCCTAAGCACCGGATGGGGTCAACAGTGAGGTTTATGCAATGTATGATTTGAGAACCGCGGCACCCTGGAAATATTTCTTTCGACGATGGAAAGGGGTGTTTATCGGGGGAATAATCATTTTTCTTGTTATCATTTTTAGTTATATTAAAAATTCAGCCGTAACAGAGGCTGTTTTGGCATCTGCTGTTCGCCAATCGACACCCCTTATACTGGGAGCGCTCTGCGGTCTTTTGGGGGAGCGTGCTGCAGTAATCAATATTGGTATTGAGGGACAGATGCTCTTGGCTGCGTTTGTTGGTTTCCTATTCAATGTCTGGACAGGCAACCTGTTCTTGGCAGTTCTTGCTGGGGTAGGTATGGGCGCGCTATTGGGTCTATTATTAGCCTTTATGTCGGTCACGTTGAAGATTGACCAGATTATTGGTGGTACCGTGATCAATATTATTGCGATAGGTTTGACAGGGTACTTTTACAAGGTTGGGATGACAACGAAAGGGAAATTACAACCGATTCCTTTAGGCCCATTAGCGAAAATACCAATCATAGGTACAGTACTATTCAATAATCCACCAATTACTTATGCAGCGATAGTTTTAGTGTTCTTAGTTCACTATATTCTATTTCATACTCGTTGGGGATTGCGTACCCGGGCGGTTGGCGAACATCCTCGCGCAGCGGATACCCTTGGAATCAATGTTTACTTTATGCGGTATATGAATGTTATCGCTGGTGGAGCTATCGCTGGTCTTGGTGGTGTCTTTCTTACTCTTGAGGCTGTTGGTTCGTTCGAACGGGTAATGACGAATGGGCGCGGGTTTGTTGCGCTTGCCGTAATGATCTTTGGGAAATGGACACCTCTGGGTTCGTGGGGAGCAGCCCTTCTATTTGGATTGACGTCTGCAATCCAAACACAATTACAGTTTGGCGGGAAGGTTAATATTCCTCACCAGTTCATTGGAATGCTGCCATATTTGTTGACGATTGTGGTTTTGGCTGGTCTCGGTGGACGAGCGCGTCCTCCTGCAGCAGATGGCATTCCATACGAAAAAGAATAATTGTTTGTCAATCAAGGAGAATATCCTCTCCAACGGGAAAAATAATATATTTTTGAGAAAAATTTATGAACGAAACTTTTGCGCTGGAAGTAAAAAACATAACGAAACGTTTCCCGGGGGTTCTGGCTAATGATCGGGTGGATTTTAATCTCAGAAAGGGAGAGATTCACGCTTTATTAGGTGAAAATGGGGCTGGTAAATCAACATTAATGAATGTTATTTATGGCTTATATACCCCTGATGATGGTGAAATTTTTATTAATAACCAGAAAGTAGAGATACATAACCCTCATGATGCCATTCATGCAGGTATTGGTATGGTTCATCAGCATTTTATGCTTGTACCGGTTTTTACAGTTGTTGAAAATATTATTCTCGGTTCTGAGATAACAAAAAGAACATATTTGGATTTGAATACAGCAAGCAAAAAAGTTAAACAACTCTCCCATGACTACGGGTTGGTTGTTGATCCAGACGCGGTTGTGGAAGATTTGCCTGTTGGCATCCAACAGCGAGTTGAAATCGTTAAAGCACTTTTTAGAGACGCGAAGATCTTGGTATTAGATGAGCCAACCGCTGTTCTGACACCTCAGGAGGTTGAAGATCTTTTCGTGGTGATGCGGAACTTAACCGAACGTGGCGTTTCGATTGTGTTCATCACTCATAAACTGAAAGAAGTTTTGGAAATCGCTGACCGAATCACCGTCATGCGCCGGGGGAAGGTGGTGGGAACAACCACTCCTTCTGAAACCAGTGAAGCCAAATTGGCAGAAATGATGGTTGGGCGGGAGGTCTTGTTACAAGTGGAGAAAGCGCCAGCGATCCCTGGGGATGTGGTTATCAAGGTGAGCGATTTGGTGATCAAAGATGAGCGCGATTTGGTTGTAGTTAAAGATGTGTCGTTCGATATAAGGGCTGGTGAGATTCTCGGGGTAGCAGGAGTACAGGGTAATGGACAGACTGAGTTAGTAGAGACATTAACTGGATTGAGACAGGCAGAATCCGGGACGATCACAATCAATGGAACCATTATGCCATTTCAAAACCCGCGAGTGATGATTGAAGCAGGTATTGCTCATATTCCAGAGGACCGCATGAAACACGGTCTTGTACTTCCTTACTCTGTGGCAGATAACCTTGTATTATGCACTTATTATCGACCACCTTTTGCAAGGGGTATTGAGCGGAATATACGTAGTGTATACGACAATTCAGAAAGGCTCATCGAGCAATTCGATATTCGTACTCCGAGCCCCTTGGTGTCTGCTGGAACATTATCCGGCGGTAATCAACAAAAAGTTATTGTTGCTCGAGAACTAAGCCGAGAGAATCATCTACTCATTGCAAATCAACCTACTCGTGGATTAGATGTTGGATCAATCGAGTATATTCATAAGCGACTTATCGAGATGCGTGATAGTGGTATTGCAGTATTGTTGGTTTCGGCGGAATTGGATGAGATCAAGTCTCTTGCTGATCGTATTATCGTTATGTACCAGGGAAATATTGTGGCGACTGTAGATGCAGATAAAATTTCGAGATCCGAACTCGGTTTATTGATGGCGGGTTCGCAAGTTGCAAATATACCCTCCTTGAATTAATCGAGTAAAACCAATAAATATTTGCCCCCCCGGATATTTTGTGTGATTGAGTTTGCACCCTGGGGGCTTTTATTGTATTCCAGACCCAAAGATTAGGGGAAAATAAACAATTGCTTGGATTTTTGTGGTATCGATTATATCTTTAGAAACTGATGAATCTGCTTGAGATTGAGCGGTAATCGTTGTGATCTCAATATCTCCAATAGAGGCGTCTTGTGGAACGGTTATGGAAATTAGAAAAGACGATGATTGTCCGCTTGAGAGGGTTATTGGTGCAATGGGTGGGGATGATACCCACCCTTGACTGCTATCAATAGAGATTTCAAAGGTGTCTGTAAAATTTCCTGTGTTAGTCAGCGTATGTGTATAGGTGATTTCGCTTCCGCGTGAAAGGTTTGCTTCAACACCAGGCGACAACATCAACCCCGGCACGTGGACAGGAGTTTTGATCTCTTTTCCGCTATTGAATGGCACTTCATCAGACTGAACCCCATAATCATAATTAGATATAATCCCCGAAGTTTGAGTAACTGGAATGCTGACGGTCAAAGTAACAGACCAGGTTTGTCCTGGGTCTAATTTATCTTTGTTCCACAGGATCATGTCTTGTGTCAGGGTATTGGGAAGTGTCCCAGTGATAAAAACAGTATCTGTGGGGATTGTGTCGCTTATCAATATGTTATGAAGAGGTGCACTCGGATGGGGATTAGTGACAGTAAGCGTATAAGGGATTGTCTTTCCAGGCGCAACTGCGGACGGTGCGCTTTTTTCTATCTCAATATCATAGGGTATGATTGTTGTAGTAACGGGTTTGCCAAAGACCGTTGGAACATCATCGCTTTTGACGCCATAAACTGTGTTCGTTATTTCTCCGCTTGCTTGAAGGGCTCGTACGATGAATTGGTAGGTGCTAGATTCTGTCGAAGTAAGTGTATCTGCATTCCACGATATTGTATTCCCGTTCATCGCAAATGGGTTGGTTGCGCTGATGAATTCTGTATTTACTGGAAGCATATCGGTGAGTACAACTCCGCTTGTGGAAGTTAGGGGATGATAATGTGTGATTGTCAGCGTGTAGGTGATTAATTGTCCTGGCGCAATGATGGACGGTTGGGCAGTTTTAGAAATACTCAGATGGTGATCAAAAACTCTCAAGGCATCAACACGTCCCCAGCCATAAGTATTGTTCGGGATGCTTGTTGGCGTATCGCCGCCACAGCCTTCAGGTGTGTATTGGGGAGCCGCGCTTAGTTCGATAATTTGACGAATCTTGCCAACCTGACCTGAGAGTGCAGGGTCTGCTGAGAGCAATAATGCCGCCAATCCAGCCACATGCGGCGCAGCCATACTGGTGCCGCTTTTGGTCATATAGCCACCACCTGGGACACATGATTTGATAGCAGTTCCAGGTGCGCTAACGTTTGGTTTCAGCAGATTACTGTCATCCGCGGTTACAGGACCTCGGCTGCTATAGGATGCAATTAAGTCAGTACTATCCGTTGCACCGACGGTGAATGATTCGGGATAAATTGCGGCAGGATCGCTAACCGTGCTGCATGCTGGTCCCCCGTTTCCTGCAGATTGAACGGAGAGGATTCCGGCAGCGTAAACCGCTTGAACGACACTGCGCAGGGATTC
>DUEG01000037.1 GCA_011176615.1 Anaerolineae bacterium
ACCGATAACGGGGGTCCTACCAAAACCCATGCGTTGAATAACGGTAGTCCGGCTCTTGAACAAATCCCCGTTGGTATAAACGGTTGCGGTACCACCATCACCACTGATCAGCGTGGTGAAAACCGCCCAGGTTCCAAGAACCAACCTACCAACAAGTGTGAGATGGGCGCTTGGGAAGCCCAATCCACAGACCCCACCGCAATACGTTTGCAGTCCTTCACAGGCAAGTCAGGTATGGGGTTACGCTACCTGACGATAATTCTGTTGGCGTTGGCTATTGGTACTACTGTGATCGTGATACGAAAGGAGCAGTAGATAGAGTATCGTGGGGGAGAGGACTTAATGATGCTCGACCATGGACAAGTTCATAGAAATGAGAACACAAGCCTAAATAATTGTTCTTAATAAGAGAAAACCTTTGATATTTCATCTCTGCTATCTGTAGAAATACCTCGGACAGAAAAGAATATTTTTCATCTGAAATCAACTAAGGGATTGAGTTTATGGATCTGGTGGTTTAACAAGTGGTGAATAAATCGTTAGTAGTGTGCTTCAACAAAAAAATATAATCGCTCAACCCCGCACGGCTATTTTACCAACTTCACTCAATTAATTTTATCTGCGTTTGCTTATAAGATCATCCGGGACAGGATAGATCCGCCGTCTCTAAGAAGATTGGTATTAAGATATATCGCGTGTTAAAGGCTGGAACCTGTTGTATAACCTTTATCTCCCATTAAATTATGTTCGAAATCACAAAAACACCGATTAAGTAACATAATAAACCGCTAAACAACAAGACATAAGCAATTTTCGGTGAACCCTTGAATTCCCCGTAATAAAGCCCCCATAACTGTGTCCAAAGACCACCAGTGATTCCTAATGGCCATGCGACTACTGCGCTTAAATTCCGAGTTGCAAAGGTGTGAATAATATTTCCTCCATAATGGGCAAAACCAGAAATCATACCGAGAAAATGGGTTTTAAATCCATGAGTCAAAAATACCCCCCATTTCCTTTGGAGCGTAAGAGTGATACCGCTATTGAGAAGCGACCCGACGAAAGCACCACTGCAAAGAATACTCATAAAGGGCATTACAGCCATCCCATTGGGCTGAGTGATTGACCTTAGTCCATAAGAAAGCGCAATAGTATACGCTGGGACGAAAAACGAGGCAGCCACTAACATCACGATCGCTTTGGAGATTTCTTTTGGATCCTGCGAAAGACCAATATCCATCTTAGCCAGCGCTTGCGCTTTGTTCCTAAGACGACCGGCAATCCATGTTAAGTAAATTGCACCAATCAAAAGAAAGATCGCAATCGAAACCCGCGCGACAGTCATTCCGGTTGGCATACCCCCAATCAATCCCGATAAAAATGTTCCTACGATTACATTAATAGATGCTTGCAGGGGTTGAGAAACCGCCAAACCAATGATCTGCATCACTCTCAGGGAGAGTTGCATGCCAGTAACATACAAGATTCCGCATAGAAAAGTCACATACAAACGCCATGGATCGGTAGCAAAAACGGATCGCATATTTCCAATTAACGCACTTCCATCCAATAAAAATCCAAGTCCCCAGACAATAAACATGGAGGTTACAAACAAGGTGATATAGAAGGCTTCTAATGGATAATCCCCCAGATACTTTAATGTTATGAACCATGATCCCCACATTGCTGGCGCCAGTAACCCCATGAATATTGCTAAACCGTATGGTATTGTCGGATCAAAGTTCATATTCTCACCTGTCTTCATTAACTTCTTGAAATGAAATAATAAGGTTAAAGACCGAGGAATTATCCATATTCATTGGTATATTGAACGAGGTCCATAAATCCGGGGATAACTTTCCCGGTAATGAACCAATAAATCTGTATACGTAGAATAGCCTGCAAAGCAGGGATGACTAGCATAACAGGACCTAAAAGGATTAATCCAAAAAACAGTAACAAATTTGATACAACCATGAGCAGTAAAGTCTCGAAGGGTTTTATAAATGCTAAATCAACTGCGTTGCGAAGAACTTGAAATATAGAAAGCTCAGGATTATCAACCATGACTGGATATAAATAGATTTCTGAAAGCATCCATAACAATAAGGTGTAAAAGCCAATTACCGAGAAAGAGCGCAACCACCAAGAATCTTGCCTTATCCAGAAGAAAATGGAGAAAACGATGACGAAAAATATTATCCACTTGATCATAAACAAACCCAGTGCTCGAAACTTGAATCGCGAGAACCCTTCTTTCATCTCCTCAGAGCCAATGATGCGGTTTCCTGCTGGATCGCGTAACCCTCGTACAACTGCGAAATAGAGTGCGGCAGTGGCTCCTGGTGCTGTCACTAAGGGAATTGAGAAAAGAAGATACTGAAAGTTCAAGCGAATCCAAAGAAGAAGACGTTGATAAAGAATCTTGAAGGAAAGGACAACGACATCCCAAGATGTTGCTGTTGACTGGGTTACTCCTGAATTATTCATCCTTCGTTTCCAAACCTTTTTTAGAATCTACTTTAGCCTAATTAAGCAATCTGCAAATGAATCAATGTTTAAAATATCACCTATGGGCAGGGAATTTTGACGTTCTGCTTATTTTCAGAACGGTTTTTAGGGTTCAATCTTCTGTGGCTCTTGCGGGAAATAGGCTCCTGAAAGAGCCTTTTCGCACTTGAACGAGTGCTAAGCCAATCAACATCATCGCAATAGCAATCATCTGATGTACCGCAATCGTCTCTTTCAGAATGAGAACAGCCAAAAGCGAAGTCCAAATTACGGTCGAAGCACCCAAGATACTGGCTTCATAAGACCTCAATGTACGTAAAATCAAATTCCAGACTGTTAATCCAATAGCCCGAGAAAAAACGCCTGTATAAACAATCACACCCCAATCTGCAAGCGTTGGTACCATGGGAGGAAAGCCATCAATAATGATATAAATGATGACTGCAACAGAACCCCCCATTAGAATCGCAAGGGTGGATATTATATTGTTGCTTATTTTGTTTTCCGTTTCTATTGCAAGTTTTCTGGCAATATTATTTGTAAAAGCAATGCCGCTGATTGCAATTAAGACCATCACAACCCCAAGCATCTCGCTGCTTTGAGGGGGCTCGGGAAAGAACATCCGTAATCCGGAGAAGGCAACGAGTGCTCCAAGAACCTGAAAAACGCTGGGATGCTCTTTGAGAATAAAAATGCTCATACCCATTGTGATGAAACCAATAAAATTAGTGATATATGCGTTTGTTGTGGCGGGCATGTATTGAAGGGAAAACAAAATTAAGGTACCGGTCACAAAATTAAAGAAAGCAATTTCAATAACATATATCCACACCTTCTTGGTCATGAGTTCTTTGGGAATGCGTTCTCGCTTGATGACAAAAGTGTAAATTACCATACTTGCCATACCAATAAGTAAACTTAAGTATAAAAAGGCGGCTGGAGAGACAGATGCGAAGGTCCTTTTTGCCAAGACTGTGCCAAATGACATACCGATAAGAATAATTAAGGTAATCGCAATTGCTTTTGTCCTACTTCGAATCATTCATTTCACTCTTTCTTTGCTATTGATCAATATCTTCTAAAATTGCCGATTATCATTCGTTTCTCGTGGATTGCCTTTGCTTCGCAGAAAATCTATTTTAACTTTTCAATCTCCATTGATATCCAATATAAGATCATATACTAAATAGTTATTTCAGCGAGCAGGCGGACTATAAGGGGGCGCACTGGTGTCTGAGTCTAGATTATTGGACTTGGCATATTCTCTGACACACCATCATCCGCCATCAGATACTTTAATCTTTCTCACTTGCCTCTTTCTGAGAAAGGCAGCGCCCAATCCGATAATGATAGGAAAAGCGCTTATCAAGTAGATGGACTGATTGCGTTCAGTTCTCAAAATCCGAAACTCGCGCTGGCTCTTGGGTACTTCATTGCCATGAGAATCCAGACATACCCAGCAACAAACATCAGCGTCCTCTGTATTTGAATATTTAAAGGCAGTGAATGTCGCCTTGTCCATATTACCTGGGTCGAAGGGGATGATGTCATAGCCTAGTTTTGAGCCAGCCTGCTGTTTGACGAAGTAATCTTGCATTTGTATCTGGGTAGTTTGATTCTTGCAGGAGACTTTTAGGGTATATTCCTTCGCTTCCTTGAAAGGAACCCAAATTTTTTGGTCACGGCTTGCAGTTGTATTTTGCGAGTTATTCATCCGCGAATAGAACAACTGGTTATATTGTTTCTGATGAACAGGTTGGATATACAATGTCTTGCTTTTGAGACTGTAAACGACTTCACTTTCTTCATCGGATTGAATCGGTTTGTTCCAGCGTTCTTCAGCCGAGATATTGTAGCCAATGCCCTCTTGCAGATTTTCAAATACGATGAGGTGTTTCTCGCTATCCGGTTGGATAGTGCCATCCGGAAGTCGTAGACGTATCGTGTATTCACCTGGTGGCAGGTTTATGGGATAACCCCATAAGAGATCGGTTGAAAATATTGACAGGTCTTTTAGAGGAATAGGGGGTTGAGGCATTTGGTCTTCGGTTATTTCACCGTGTTGCAACTTTGCTAGTGCGGCTTGAAATTCTTCCTGATAAGCATTCAGTTTTTGATAATAATTATGTAAGTCATCTCGGTATTGCGCTTGTTTCGACTCAAAATCTTTGCGTGCTGCTATCGCTTCCGCACCTAGGGAGAGTTTAATGGTACCGAATTTATCGAAGTAGTCATACTGGATGACATATTCGCTCCGAGAAACGTTCTGGATGACTGACTTGTTCCTAAGGATTTCCAGGGTTCCGTCTACGTTGATATTCGCCTTATCCCAGTTTGCCTTGTATTCATTTGTAATTTGCCAGTAATAAACTTCAGTGAAGCGCGCAGCCACCATACTTGTTTCGTTGGCGATCAAATACATGGTATCAATTGACGGGGGAACCATTGTGCTACTGTAGGTAGCCCCATTAAAATGGTTTGTTCCGTACACAAATTCCAAATTATCTGGAGTTTGGGCATTCGTAGTTCCTGATGGAAGGGTAAACATCAAAATTACTAGCGCAAGGATGACGTTCGTTTTGATTTTATTAAACCCAGGTATCGTCATACAATCCCCCTAACCCCTTTTTTCTTTAGGGATAAAACACTCCCTATCAATAAGAGAGCAGTTTGCAAAACCATTAATCCCATAGATAATAGATATGCAAAGTACCGCTGATCTAATATGGATTGCATGGCATAACGCACCTGCGAATAGGGAGAAATCCATTGTATGAAACGATTCGTTGTTGTCAGCACATTGCGGACCAAGATTAATGAATTCCCAACATGTGCATTTTCGATTTGAACAATACTTGCAACAACAGAATTGGCTAATTGAATACCACTAAGGAAAAGAATAATCAAAATAAAATAGATCAAAGCGTTCTTGGTTTTGCCTCCCCAAACAGCGGTGAGGACACCAAAAGCAATTAGTTCACTTGCCATGAATAAATTAGCAAACAGCAAGGCGATGATATCTGGGCGAGGTGAGAAATTCAGCAACCAAATACATAAATATGACCAACCCAATGCTGCCAATAAGGTTAAGCCAAATACTTTAAGATGGGCAAGGAAATTGCCAATGACGAACGATATTTCGTCCACTGGACCAACCATCAGAGTCTCTAATGTGCCTTTGTCATACTCCTTGGAGATACCCGCAGAAGCCAGCAAAGCCAAATATAAGGACAACAGTACACCATTGACAAGAATTGGCACCAGGAGAGGTTGCTTACTGCTTAACAGAATATTTGCCTTGCTGAACTTGATGACATTACCTACTAATATGGAAGAAACGCCCATCGCAACACTCATAGTAAGAAAAACGCCTAATCCCCAAAGTTTACTGCGGCTGTTTCTTTGTTGAAGGACATTGATGGCGTGGAGACGCGCCTTTGTTTTTGATTGATAGGTCATCAAATTATCTCTCGGTTTCACCAGTAAGATCCTGGACGTTATTTTCTGTGATATTCACGAAGGCTTCTTCCAGTGTTGTTTTTTCCTCTTTCATCTCAAGCAGGATCAGGTTTTTTTGAAGGATGAAGCGACTAATATCTTCCCGATAATCCCCGGCTTGATCCATTACCAGGCAAAGCGAATTTCCTTCTGAGATAACTTCCTGGACAAACGGTAGCGATCTAAAACCGGCAATGATTTCATTATCCACAGATGACAGTGTTATCGTGATATGCTGCTTTTCCGTAACCCATTGTTGTAGATTCTCCATTGTATCTTGCCAGACCATCTTACCTTTAGAAATGATACCAACGCGATTTACGGTTTTTTCAACCTCAGAAAGAATATGCGAGGAAATCAACAGGGTACAACCTCTTTCTTGCTCAGCCATTAATAATTCGCGGATTTGGATGATGCCTAATGGGTCCAGACCAGCAATGGGTTCATCCAATACCAAAAGATCGGGTGAATGAATCGTGGCTCGAGCAAAGCCAAGTTTTCTTTTCATTCCATTGGAATACCCACTAATTAAGACATCCCTCCACGCCCAAAGATCCAAGTGTTCCAAGATCTCTTGGCCACGTTCCTTGGGTCTTTCCGTCTGATAAAGTTTGGCAAAAAACATCAAATATTCCCAGGCGCTCATCTCTTCATAGAAAGACTGGTTCTCAGGAACAAATCCAATAAGCCCTTTTGTGTTAAATGCATCGCTAGAAACTAACTCTCCGCTAATACGGACTTCCCCCTCAGTAGGTTTTAAGATACCCAAGAGCATCATCAAAGTTGTTGTTTTTCCCGCGCCGTTAGGTCCAAGAAAACCATAACTTTCACCGGCTTTGATATCCAGATTCAAATGGTTTACTGCTGTGAAGTTGCCATAGCGTTTTGTGAGGTTTTTGGTTTCGACCGTTAAGCCAGTTTTCATTAATATCTCTCTTAGGAAAAATGTACTTAGAAATGAACAATTGCTCTAAAGAACATCACACCCTATTTAATCAAATAGGTTCCACTTTTGCCAATAACTGTTCCAGTCTTTGTTGTGCTTCTTTTATTATTTTCTCAGTTACACGAGGCACACCCACCCCTTGTGCCAGGAATGACGCAGAGATCGTTCCATAACAGCCCGCGATTTTTGCATCTCTGTGTTTATCCCAACCCACGCATAAACCACCGCCATAACTGTTCCCACAGCCTGTTGGGTCAACGGTTTCAACCTTGAATATCGGGATATGCCACATTTGGTCATGCTTTTTATCCCAAACATAAGAACCTTGCGCCCCGTGCCGAATTGAAACAAGATCGGGTCCAAATTGGCTCCAAAATTTGAGCACTGTAATCGGGTTCTCGGACTTCGCAATGCCGCTTGCTGAGGGCCAATCGGGTGTAACGATATCTACGTTGGCTAAATAATCCAGGATTGCTCTTCTGTTCGTCCAAGAATGATAATCAATCAACGGCTCCAAAGAGTAAATCGCACCATTTTCCTTCATTCGCAAAGCTTCATCTGCCATCGGTTCATGAGGATATTCTGTAATAAGGTGAATTACATGCGGCGATTTATACGAATGGGGAATCGGAATCTCACGCGATAACATCACACCCATTTTGCGCATAAAAGCCTCTTTGCGCTTTGCGAAGTTGATCTCGCCTAGCATATATTCGTTTTCATCATAAGCCATTAAGCCATGCGGGGTTGGTAGGTCGTCATATTGAACCCATCCTTCTAGGTTTATATCTATAGACTCCAATTCGGCTTCTGCTTCAGGATCAATGTCTGTGCCGGAACGTGTTAAGATTCCCACAGAAGGGTCCCATAAACGCGCTCCAAAGGCTCCCTGGGGACCCCCGCCACCCAGTTTGTTACGAACGATCTCTCCACTACGTAATTTAATATCGTCGATGATGATTTTTCCATAGATTACATAATCGAGCATACTTCTACTATTCCTTTCTAATCCGAGATGACCTTTACATATATTTTACGCTCTCGCGGACCATCGAACTCAGCAAAGATAATCCCTTGTGAATGACCGAGCATTAACTTCCCTTCATGGATAATGAGGGTTGCTTCTACACCCATTAATGTCGATTTTACGTGTCCTGCGGCATCCGTTGGGGTGTCAAATTGATGGTAGAAATTATACCGCGTAGGGATGAGCCGGTCCCATTCGTGCAGAATATCTTTTGGGGTATTCGGGTCTAAATAGGAATTCACAAAAAGCCCAGCGGTAGTATGCGGGTTATAAATAATACAGATTCCTTCTTCTACTCCGCTCCCCTCTACAATGGCTCTAACTTCCTCTGTTAGATTGATCCAGGTTTGTTGTTCCTCGGACTTCAGGTCTATTTCTTTGAACATATTAACCTCTAATCTGGCGAACCATTTCTTCCCTTATTTTCATTACTTTTTCGTTATCACTCATGAACAGTGAGCGACCCAACTCCTTGGACAGGTAATGTGCCATTGTTGTCCCAGGAATATAATACAATAATGGAGACAAAGGTTCGCTAACTTCTCCCATAATTGGGAGAACCACATCAGCGTATTGAGCGACATCGGCATCCCCATCTTTTACCACTGCGATTAATGGATGCCCCAGCAATTTTACTGCTTTGGCTAATTCAGCACTTCTCCAATATCCTTTTCCTGGCGGGGCAACCATAATGACTGGGAAGTCCAGTGGATAGCAGAACCGTTCAACATGAGCCCATTCTTCTGGGTCTTGTGCAACTGAAAAGACGCCTGCAGATTCAACTACTTTTGCACCCGAAAAGAAGGCTGTGCCGAAGGATGGCCCGCTACCCACAAAGGAAATGAATGGGGCATTTTTGCAGAGGGCAGCGGCTTTCTGAGCGGGTTCTATGGAAGCACGATAGGTCTCTTCCACAATATCAGCCAAATCAATGATTTCCTGGCGCAATTCATTGGCTTTATTCATGGAATAGTGTCGTTTGATCTCTCCAATCCGAATGGCTAAGGAAATCAATCCCATAAGAGATGCGCTGTAAGTGCGAATGCCAGGGGCACGCCCGAGTTCTGGTATCTTTACAGAAATGACTTTCTCGGCAGCCTTAGCGACACGAGAATCAGGATTTCCCACCAAACCAGCGACTATAATTTTATCGCTCACGCTTTTTGCGCGCTCCAACGCTTGAACTACACGCGAAGAACCGCCTGAAGCGGATATTCCCACAACAAGCGTGTCTCTGGGAAAATTCACAGGTATATAATCCGCACCATATTCCAAAAACTTCATCGCTGATTGTGGTGAAAACGATATCTTGGCATATTCATTGAAAGCCATCTCGGCAGCGAGCGCGGCATGGTATGAATCGCCATCCCCTACAGCATAAACTCGATGGATGGATTCGAACTCCAATGCGTTAAGGCTCATCCGTACGTTATGGTCAATCTCCTTGAAATTATCCCTGTGGATATTTCCTAAGGTTTTCATTTGGTCGATGATTAAATCTGGGCTCATATTGGGTAACATTGGTTCCTCCAGTCCTTATTTTTCCATTGCACGAACAATTGATACATACTCGCGTACGATAGTTTCGTCAACGAAACCACCCCAGTCCTTGTTTTCAAAACAGGATCCTACCAGGGCGACATCAGCCTCTTTCATTCGGCGGGAGACATTTTCGATATTCGTTTTTCCACCCAAAACCACTGGCATATTTGGAAAGGCTTTCTTTATATCATGTACCATCCGGTTATTTATCTCTTCATCGCTGTGCATCACTTCTACTGCATCCGCACCAGCCATCTTCGCCATCTGGACCTTTTGGAGCAAGGGGAGTTCTCCCCCCAACCATTGGAAATGATAACCATCGATTTCCGAAATCAATGCAACATCCTGCGCGCCTATCTGGCGGCGGTATTGCTGAACCTTGAGAGGGTTGGCATTTACCAGACCAAATGCTGATGCTGTCGTACCGATTAATGATGTGCAGCGCGTAAAGGATGCTCCGCAGACCTTGGCAACAGCCAAAGACGGCGTGATGCAATTCCACATGATCTGAGTGCCAATGATAAATTCGGGGCTCACAGATTTTTTTACCTCGTGGGTGATTACACTCATCGCCGCAACCCGGGCATAGTCTGCGTCATCGCCGGCGGGATAGACCCGATCCACCGTCTGAATTAAGCATCCATCTGCACCGCCTTTATATAATGCCTTTGCGTCCTTTAAGGCTTTTTCAAGTGATTTGTCAAAACCACCCTCTTCGTAAAAAGGTGTACCGGGTAATGGCTTAAGGTGAATAAGTCCAATTACTAGTTTCTTATTTCCCAGATTAGAAAAAATACTCATAAAATTCCTCCATAATAATTTAACAGGGCTGATAAGTTTTCCTGTATAGATTAGATTTAGGTAATATAGGTTGCAATAAAGTAATACCCCATCTTGCTTGATCTATTGTATAACCATGACCGAAGTGGAATCCAGGTCCGGCATCAATCATTCCGCACTTGGGCAGGTTGGGGAAGGTAGGGTTGCCATTTCTATATAAGCCCATGGCAACGAACTCATTTTTCTCTTTGGATATAGCGGCTCGTGACATTTTTCAGCCTTTAATGCCTGACATCGCGGCACTTTCGTAGAAATATCGCTGAAGGAAGAGAAACAAAATAATCACCGGTAACGATGCCAGAGTCATTGCAGCAAAGACTACGCCCCAGTTCGGACCACTCTCTGTAAATTGTGAGGCTACAGCGACTTGAACCGGGTAAAGTTTTGTCCTGCTGACAGCAATCAAAGGCCAATAGAACTCATTCCAAATGAACTGGAATTCCAATAGGGAGACCGTGATTAAACCAGGTATGATGTTTGGAAGGACAACTTTCCAGAGGATATCCCATTGGTTCGCGCCATCGATCAAAGCAGCCTCGTCATATTCGTATGGTAAATCAGACATGAATTGGGTAAGTAAGAACACGACGAAGGGGCTAGAATACCAGGGAACAACCAATGCCCAAAAGGTATTAATTAAATGTAATTTGTTTGCCACAATATAAAGAGGAACAATAACCACTTGTTGAGGAATCATCATTGTTGCCACAACAAATATCAGCAAGAACTTTTTCCCCGGAAATTTTAGCCTGCCGAAGAAATAAGCGGCTGAAGTATTAAAAATCAGTGATGATGTAACTACGGCGATAGCGGAGGCCAGGGATATGAGCAGATTTTGGCTGATGTCCATACCAAGTCCCTTCGCCACATCCCCAATACCAAGGGTTTGCTTGAAATTGGCGAGGGAGATGCCCTCATAAGGAATAAACGTTTTCCAGGAGACCGGAAAAGCATTGCTCCAAATTGCCTGGGAGTTTCGCATGCTATTTCCAATAACATAAAACATCGGAGAAGCAAATACAATAATGATTACAAGATAAATTATGATTGTGAAGAACATATTGAGGGAATTCTTCGCAATGACCTTCCGATGGAGTTTTCTTTCTAGTGATTTTGTGTGTGTGTTTTTATGAGTTGACATAAGTAACTGCCTCTCTAATAATCACGGCGGAACAACCGCATTTGGAAAACACTGACAAGTAGGATAAGCAACAATAGCACCATGGATATGGCTGAAGCGTAACCCATTTCGCCAAATTTAAAGGCTTTCGTATAAATGTAATACACTATTACATTGGTCGCTCTGCTTGG
Organism: Anaerolineae bacterium; assembly: GCA_011176615.1. Taxonomy (GTDB): domain Bacteria; phylum Chloroflexota; class Anaerolineae; order Anaerolineales; family UBA11858; genus G519. The sequence continues at coordinate 11,676 of DUEG01000037.1, forward strand.
TCCTCCATTGGTCAATGAATATATCGGGATGAACACTTGAAAAGCCCCCAGTGTTGCCCAAACGGTGATGAACATCAACTGTCTGCTAATCATGGGAATTGTGATATTCCAAAACCGTTGCCACCCATTCGCCCCATCGACAATTGAGGCTTCGTAAAACTCTTTTGGTACGCCTTTTAACCCGGCTACGAGAATAATGACGCTATAACCTACATTTTTCCAAATGGAAATCATCACAATTGTCGGCAGGGCATTTTTTTTGTTCATTAAAAAAGATATTCGTGGGACTCCAATCGTTTGCAAAATACCGTTTACCAAGCCAACATCCTTATTTAGTAACATTCCCCAGATAATTGAGACAACCACAAAAGAGGTTACGACTGGAATGAAGATTAGGGCTCGTATTGCTTCCATTCCGGGCTTCTTCTGGTTGGAAAAAACCGCCAAGGCTAATGCAAGCAAGACCACAGACGGAACGTACATAACGAAAAACTTAGTAGTGACCCCCATACTCTGCCAGAAGTATTTGTCGTGAAATAATTTAATGAAATTATCCCAACCGACATACCCTTGAAAGCCTCCCATTAGGCTGTATTTCCAAAAACTTGCTCTTGCAGACCAAATAATGGGATAATAGCGGAAAATCAGAAAATTAATAAGTGCTGGTAAAACAAAGAGCAGAGAAATCAACCTTTGGAAAAACCTTCGTTTATGCCAGTGAACCATCTTTTTTTGTTTTGAGGTATTTTCTAGGATCGCCATCTAAATTTCCTATCTACCTGATAATCATCGGTTTAGTGGAAACCATGTTTACCATGAGAATATATGGACATGGCTGTGCCATGTCCATATATTTTATGGTGTGATTAGGTTAGTTATTTATCTTGCCAACCAGCATATTTGGCAGTGGCTTCTTCCATCAATTGTGCGTATTCATGGGTGAGCCCAGCGACATCTTCTTCACCAGCCATCAGGCTTGTCCAGAACTGAGTGAAGAGCGCATTGTACTCTGTATAACCTGGGGTAACAATACGTGGAGCACCATATTGCACAAAGAAATTCGCCATCAAACTGCGCGGATTTGCTGGATCGCTGAATTCGTCAATGGTGTTATATAAGTTTACGTTTGCTGGCAACTGATTTTTGTACTTCCAAATATATTTTGCGCCAGCATCACTGGAAGCAAATTTTACAAATGCCAAAGCCTCTTCGAAGTGCTTGGTGGATGATGTGATTCCATAATGCCATGATCCAGTTTGGCAAAGAGGAGTTTTGAAATACGGGGGTTCCATACCACCCATATTAAAATCCGGGAATTGATCTTTCTGCGTACCTACGATCATGTCTTGGTATACAGATGTTGCAGCCAAACCTGACAACATTTGATTGGGTAGGAATTCCGCAGACATTACTTTGTACTCGTAAACCATATCTTGCATAAATTGGTATGCTTCGATGGCTTCAGGGGTATCAAAATAGCCCACGAAGGAAATACCATCTTCTCCAACACCCTCATAAGTTGGGGAGCCAGGTTCACCATTAGATCGGGCAGGGATGTGCTGGAAGTAGTCCCAAGGTCCTTCAGTTTCCAGTCCAAAGACCTCTGGTGTACCGTCGCCATCCTCATCTTTTGTTAATTTCTGCCAATTAGGCAGACCAGTGCCATCTGCGCCATATGTCCAGCCATCGGGATTCGAATAATCAATCCCTGCTGCATCGAACATATCTTTGTTGAACCACATCAATTGGCAAGATTGTACTTCTGGGGGCCCATAGAAATGACCATTCATGGATCCTTCCACGACGGATTGGGGTGCCCATTGCTTCATTTCATCTTCACTGAAGTAATCAGTGAGGTCCATCAAGACACCATTGTAAGCAAAGTGTTTTACATCCGGGCCATCTGCTTGAACGATATCGACATCAGAGCCGGTCGCAACTGCTTTTTCAATGCTGGGAAATAGTTCTGGGAATGGTTTCCCATCGTATTCAACCGTGACATATGACCATTTGCCGTTCTCAATGGTGTGAAATTCTTCGACCATTTCAGCGAAGGCTTTTGCTTCTAACTCATCGCTCATTTTCAGAAAGTGGAGCACTACAGGCTCTTTTTCTTCAGGTACGGCTGCTTCCGTCGGCTCTTCTACGGCTTCTTTAGTTGGTTCTTCCACCGCTTCTTTGGTCGGCGCTGCTGCAGGAGACTCCTTTGTTGGAGTCGCTTTTGGAGCACAAGATGCTAGTAGCATCCCTAAAACTAAAACAATATTAATGCTAATAAACTTCAACTTCCTCATTTTAACCTCCGAGTAATTAATAATTATTTAATTGAATTGAAACCGTTAACTTCGCAATAACCACCTCCTTTCGATATCGTTAGATTCTATAATTTCCCTCATATTTGTTCTTTATTAATTTTCCCGCCTTGAGTTCTGTAATATCTTGCCTGGAATTGGAATTTTTCACCCAAATAAAACGAGTAATTTACTTCGATTGGAATGTGGGGGTCAATATAGGAAACGCCTTGGAACCAAATTAAGGGAGTGCCTATTTGGGTGTGGAGAAGTTTGGCAATTTCGGGACTGGCTGCAACTGCGCTGATAATCGCTTCGTTATCTACGATGGGTCTATTGGTGATCTTTTCCAACAATTCGTAGAATGAAGTGGTTGGCTCCTGAATAGGGTGATCCAACATCTTATCGCCTAACTCTTTACGCACATAACTCGTCATGACTACAGAAGGTTCGCCATTGAGATATCGCAACCGCCTAAAACGCCAAAACTCATACATTGATGCGGGGGAAAGACGAAACAAGGTGATTAATTTCTCGTTACCCTGGCTGCTAACTATATTTTTCTCAAGGAGACGGGAACTGACATCAAAACCTTGGGAGTTCAACGCCCCCTTATATCCGCGGATTTCCATTTGTGATTTGGCAAATTTACGCTTCTTTACAATGGTTCCTTTTCCTTGTACTCGTTCGATTAACCCTGATCGGGCTAGTTCTTCCAGTGCTTTCCGCACAGTGATTCGGCTAACATTGTATTTCTCGCATAGTTGAATCTCTGTGGGGAGGAGAACACCCTGCGCAAATTCCCCCATCATGATTTGATCTTGGAGAGATAATTTTAGTTGTTCGTAAAGTGGTGTTTTGCTGTTTCGATTCAATAACATTGGATTTACTCCTTTATTCTATTCACGAACAAGCATAAGAGCAGACTAATTTGTTATAACATATATGTTATAACAAATTCATTATAACATATTTTTCCGATATTCTGGTGAAAGATAAATCGAGCTGTTACGTCTTTATACAGACAAGTACTCAGGATATCTACCCAAGCGCCTATGTCGCTATTCTAATGGTGTAAATGCAAGGAAAACTATAAATGTCATTTGGTAGCCTACCCACCCTACTGATTCGTTGTTTTTATTGAGTGATTCTATTATGTGTAAGGTAATTTGGATGCAATCAGTTAGGATATAATGTTCAAAATACATTTTTATGTGGATTCCGTTCCATATATCACCTAGTTAGGTAAATCTACACTCATTATGCTTGATACTTGAATCTAGGTGATCAAAAGCCGAAAAATTTGCCATCTGAAATTTGGAGAAGAGGTACCAGGAAGCTCCTCATGCTTCATGCGGCTACAAATTTATCCGATCTGAGAGTGCCACCAGGCAATCGCTTGGAAAAACTCAAAGGCGATCGCTTCGGGCAACACAGCATCCGGATCAATGATCAATGGAGACTGTGTTTTCAATGGCATGACGGTCATGCTTATCAAGTAGAGATTACAGATTATCATCTTTAATGATTAGAGGTGAATAGCATGAGTAAAAGAGAATTAAACCCAATTCATCCTGGAGAAATTTTATTGGAAGAATTTCTAAATCCAATGGAAATTTCACAGTATCGATTGGCAAAAGATATCAGCGTTGATCCAAGAAGGATTAATGAAATTGTCCATGGTAAGCGTGCCATAACCGCTGATACAGCCCTTCGCCTGGGTCGTTATTTCAGCATGTCTCCCCAGTTTTGGCTGAACCTGCAATCCCATTATG
>DUEG01000038.1 GCA_011176615.1 Anaerolineae bacterium
TCTGGACACAGATGTTCGTAGAGAGATTGCTTCATTCCACTTCGTTCCATTCGCAATGACAGATGGTGTCATTGCGAGGCTGCGTAGCAGCCGAGGCAATCTCGCTGTGGTGTGGTAAGTGAAGCGGCGTTGGGGGGTAAGAAGAGGGGCAGGAGTTTCTTCCTTCCTGCGGTGGTATCTGAGTGATTGTGTCCGTGGAGAGATTGCTTCGCTGCGCCCGCAATGATGGGAGATGGTGGGTATTAATGAAAATATTCATCAAACAAATCATTCCACATCGGATTGAGACATTTAATTAACTCAATTTTCTTTTTTCTTGATCCACTTTTGATTTGTTTTTCACGTGCAATGGCTTCTTTGATGTTATTTGTTTCTTCAAAATATACTAGTTTAGTAATTTTATAGGTTCTGGTGAAGGCACTACCTTTTCCTGAACGGTGCTCGAGGATGCGTCTTTCTAGGTTGTTGGTTACACCCGTGTATAAAACATTGTTATGTTTATTCGTCATGATATAAACGTAGTATTTCTTTTTGAACAAAGTCGTATCTCCAATAGAAAGATCATAGGTTTATTTTCGCAATAGCGAATGTTTCCTAGTCATATTTTAATTTATTTTGAAGATTACTGAAGCAGTTTTTGTTTTATTTGATAGCAATGGTTTCGGTAAGTTATTTGTGTTGTGGTGAGATTTTGTGCTAGGTTTAGTTCTGTTTTGAATGATAAATGACTTTGTCCTGTCATTGCGAGGCTGCATAGCAGCCGTGGCAATCCCGTTGTGGTGTGGTAAGTGAAGCGGCGTGAGAGGTGGGGAGAAAGGCAGGGGGTGTCATCCTCCCTGCAATGGAATCTGGACGTAGATGTCCGTGGAGAGATTGCTTCATTTCACTTCGTTCTATTCGCAATGACAATGGAGGGGTGCGTTGCTATTTTCATCCTGTCATTGCGAGGCTGCGTAGCAGCCGTGGCAATCTCCCTGTAGCGTGGGCAGTGAAGCAGAGCGGGCGGGTGAGGTAAAGGGTGGGGGGTGTCATCCTCCCTGCAATGGCTGTAATTATTGGGGATGGGGGAATGAGTTTAACGTGCGTTCATCACCCAGATGTGTGCGTCTGTTCTTGAAGCAACTTTACACTGCTTCGCCAAGGCGCAGCCTTTGCATGCTGAAGTACAAGCCTGTTCGACTTCCCCGAGATACCCTTGACGGGTGAGCATCCCCAACATTGCAACGACCATTGCTGTCGAGGTGCCCAGTTTATTGGCGATATCTTCGACTTGATAGATTGTCTCGTCCTGAAGGATGGTGAGCAATTGTTTCAGCATTTTATTTAACCCCCAATAATGTCAGACCCCAGTAAATAATGGCGCCTGCGCTAAAAGATATGAATAAAAGCAATAAAATATTGATAACCATCCATTTTGTTCCAGCCTCTTTTCTGATGGCTGCTACGGTAGCCACACAGGGAATAAAGAGCATCTGGATGGCTAAAAATCCCAATCGGGAAGGCATTGTAAGGGAACTGGCAATGTTCGCTGCTAAATTACCGCTTTCTTCAATCTTATAGAGTACGCTCAGAGTGGAAATCGTATTTTCTTTTGCCAGGAAACTGGTTAGGAGTGCGATGGTTATCCGCCAATCTTGCCATCCCAGACAATGACCTAGAGGCGCTAATTGGTGACCAAATTGTGCCAGGATGCTGTTTTCTATATTCCCGCCCGGATAATTACTTAACCACCACATTACAATAGCGACCAAAAGGATAATGGTACCTGCTCTCTTTGTAAATTCAACCAAGTTGTTCCAGATAAATAGCCCAATTGTGCGGGGATTGGGAACATGGTACAAAGGGATTTCCATGATGAAAGCGGTTCGTTTCCCTTTGTAGATGAATTTGTTCGTTAGGATTCCCAATGAGGCCAAGATGACCAGGTTCAAACTCACAAGTCCCCATACAGCGATGAGTGCGGATTTTCCAAAGAATGCTGGCGCCAAGAATGTAATGACAGCAATGCGCCCGGTGCATGGGACAAGCGGGGAAAGCATAATCGTCAAAATACGAGCGCGGCGGTCCTCGATAATTCGAGTTCCCATAATACTCGGCACATTGCAGCCGAACCCTAAAAACAGAGGCATAAAAGAACGCCCGTGGAGACCCATCCAGTGCATGAAGCGATCCATAACGTAAGCCGCACGGGTTAAGTAGCCAATATCTTCCAGGAATCCCATGGCAGCGAAGAAAAAGAACAAGATCGGCAAGAAGGTTAACACCATGCCCGCGCCATTGATGATGCCATCGCTGATTAATCCTTGCAGCCAAAAGGGCGCGTTACCAAGAGCGGATTTGCTCCAGAGAGCCAATGGGCTGATGATCGAATTTCCCAACCAATAAACAATAGGATTAGCGAGGGTATAGGTAAGCCAGAAGACTGCGCCGGATATACCAATTAGCAAGAGTAGCCCTGCGAATGGATGCGTTGCAATTTTATCAAGGCGGTCGGTCAGACTAATGGTTCCTTTGCGAGGGTTGGTCATGGCAGCGCGTACCAATCTCTCGATCCAAGCATAACGGCTGCCTGCAATATCCAAAAAAGTGTCTTCATGGTCAATTAACAACATTTCTATGGATTTCCACGTTTCCGGAGCGGATTCTTTGACCATGGATGTTATTTCGGAGTCGCCTTCCAGTAATTTCAAGGCAATCCAGTCTGTTGGATATATCGCAGGTAATTTCCCTTGGATTTTGGAGGTAATTTGCTTTTGGATTTCTTGATGTGGGTAATCACTGGGGGTAATGCGATATTTTTGAGATAGGGTTTGATTTGGATGTTGGCTGACTTCAATTGCAGCATCCAATAATTTGTTTAGTCCTTGGTTGTGTGAAGCCACAATCGGGATAACAGGGGTATCCCCAAGCGCGGCAGAGAGCACGTTTTCTTCGATTTGAAATCCTTGTTGCTTGGCAACATCCATCATATTTAAACCAACGACAATTGGGATGGGCAAATTAATAAGTTCAGTTAGGAGGTAAAGCGAGTGTTCCAGCGTTGCGGCGTTAAGAATGATAATGACAGCATCGGGGCGGTTTTTTAAGAGATAATTCCGCGCTATCCGTTCTTCGAGCGAGTTTGCGGTTAATGAATATGTACCGGGTAAATCGACAAGATCGATCTTATATCCCTTGTAGTTAACTACCCCTGTCTTTTGTTCGATGGTTTTCCCAGGCCAATTTCCCACATGTTGGTTTAGACCAGTCAGCATATTAAAGACAGTGGATTTCCCCACATTGGGCTGTCCAGCAAGTGCAATCGTCAATTTTCGGGTGCTTGTTTTTTCAACAGCGTTTGATCGGTCTGGAGGTGTAGTTTCTTTCAGGGTTTAACTCCTTGTATTCGAACTAAATCGGGAAAGAAAAGGCTTAAGACGTGGGTTTGTTCACTCGTATGTGCCACGACTCGCGACGCCCCAGCGCAACATGAGTGCCTCGAACGGAGACGATGATAGGGCCCCTCCCATAATTTTGGATCATTTCTAGTTCTGTGCCTGGGATGAATCCAAGGATCGCCATCCGTGAGATGAATCCTGGGCCTCCTTGAAAGTCAATGATTTTGGCTTTTTGACCATTTTCTAGTTGACCTAGGCGAACAATGTTTGAATTATAGTCAGGCTCTATTGGGTTATTTCGAGGGTGGAAACGATTCTGCCAGAATCTATTGTTGTTTGTCATATGCTGATGCTGTCCCTTTAGGTATAGTTTTGTTGAGTTTTTGAATGTTAATTTGGGCTGCAACATCTGGAGAAAGATAAACATTGTGGTTGTTTATCTTTAGTAATAATTCGTTGCCTTCGCCTAATCCTTGAAGTTGAATTTCGGCGCCCGGGATAAGTCCTACGTTTTTTAGAAAAGCACGGGTATTCTTTTCGCCAGGAATTCGCAAAATCTTTGCCTTACTTCCAATGTTGAGATTTGTTAATTGTACACCTTGATTAAGATTTGGTGCCAATTTTCCATCAGGTATTGGATTACCCAATGGGTCGGTGCGTGGATTGTTCAGGTATGTTGCTAGTCGCTCACTTAACTCCGGCGTTGTATGATGCTCAAGGTGGCATGCTAGTTCATCTGCCTCTTTGGGGGACAGGTTTAGTTTCTCCGTTAAAAATACTGACCATAAGCGACGGGAACGTAATACCCGTTGAGCGATTTGCGAGCCTTTCAAGGTGAGCGAAACGCCTTTGTACGGTTCGTAATTTAACAAGCCTTTTTTCGATAATTTTTTAACCATTTGATGAGCGGAAACTGGTATTACCCTTAGTTTCTCAGCCAGCCGCGAGATTGAGATTGGTTGTTCTTGCCCGGTCTCATTAATCATAGCAACCGATAAGAGGTACATTTGTTCGCTTTCACTGGTAGAAATTATATTGTCATCCATAATAAAATATACATTATCTTATGTTATACCATAAGATTTATTATACTTGTTGTTCAATTTAATGGAATAGCCCAATGTCATATTGTTTTAGTGATATTATTCCCATTCAATAAAAAAAGAACAGGTGTCTAAATGAAATGGGAGACCGCAAGCCAGTGGGGGAATACTGATAATGTAGATATGGTTATGATTGTGGGGGGATTCTATTGGGTATTTTAGATACCAACGAAAACACTAATGGTCTCATCCGCCAGTATTTTCCAAAAGATATGTACTTTGGCAATCTGTCGACACCTGATATTGCGTTTGTCGAAAATCGCTTGAATTCACGACCCAGAAAGTGCCTCTCTTTTGCCCAACCTATGGTAATCTTAAATAATCACTGTTGCACTTGATACTTGAATCTAGGCATTGAAAGAGATTGGAGGCTTTTGAGGACCGGGTGTAAAGACTATTTTTGTTACTTTGGTTATCCATTTCCAATTAATCCAGAGATGAGTTGTAGCCATGGCTATCAGAATAATACTAGACCATGTGTGAATATCTTTCCAAGTTGTTTTGCTGAATAGAATCAGATTATCTGAGACAAGGGAATTGTGGAATGATCCTGGCACAAAGAAAAAGTATAAGCCGGTGATGGCTGTCACGATGAAACTTAAACCTAGGATGCTATTGATTGTTAGATTAAATTTACTGCGGGCATTAAACCGTTTACTTTGACCTTTAATGATATTGGATGTTTTTTTCGCCATGTTAACGATCCATTTCCAGTGCAAAGGAATATGTATCAGTACGATAATAATCATAATGACGCCAGCCCAAGTATGAAGGTCTCTCCAAGTATGTCGATCAAATAAAATAGTGATACCATACCAGGGGTTGCGCCCACCTTTGTATCCACTTGTGGGAAAGAGAAGGAAATAAAGCCCTGATAGGGATGCGATAATCCCCCCGATAAAAAGCCCGAAAACAACCAACCAGTTGTTTCGAGTTTGTGTTGAGATAAGGCGTTTCGTTGTCATTTAAAAACATCTCCAAAAATGAATATCCAGCGTTTTTATGTTGCTTGGATATCATAATCTGGACTTGTGAAGATCTTATGAAGATGTAATGAATATTGTTTGAAAGAAATTTATTAACTTATCTTTTGCAATCGTTGAGATTAATATAATTAAGCTTTAAGAACAGGCATTATCCTTGCTAAGAGAAGAAAGAAAAAATTGCTCAGGTGTTTTCCCAATCCTGAGCAATCCGTTTCTTCGATATGAGAAAAACCTATGATTGTTGTGCTTGGATTTCTGCAATCACTGCATCGCTTTCTGCAATTCGGGCATATTTGCGTTCCCATATATCGAACATTATTGCCAATACATCTTCCCAAATTGTAGTAATCGCATCCCTAACAGCAGTAATCCTATAGTTGCGGTTAAATGCACTTTTAAGCGTATCTCCCAAACATATATCTGCCATCATACCTGTGAAAATTAAATAGTTAATACCTAAACCACGCAGGGTCATATCTAAATTTGTCTGATAGAATTTATCATAGGTGTACCCATGAATGATAATATCTTCGGGATGAGGGGATAGTTCTTCGATAATATCGGGATTCTCTGGACCTTTAATGTCTAGGTTGCTGTTTCCTGATGGATATCCCCACCCAGTTGGCTTACCAGGTATAGGTGGTAAGCACTCTGGCCCAAAAGGGTCTATGACCAGGTGATTGACTTTTCCGGGGTCAGCTACAAATTGTGTAAATACAATTGGAATCTTAACTTCGCGGCAAAAATTTACCAATTTTAGAATTACAGGCAAGATTTCCCATGAGGTAGGTACATTTAAAGACGCTTCTGGATCCATAAAACTACGTTGCATATCGATGACCATCAAAGCAGTTTGACCTAGGATAGGACTTAGTAGTTTGTGGATCCTGTTTTGCTTTTGAGCGACTAATTTGTCTTGAGACAGACTAAAATTATGTTTGTTATCGATAATTATTTCTCTCAGGAATAAATTTCCTGTAATTCTTTCAGCGTTTCGTCTGTATTTATCACACGTGCTAATTTCCGTGTGAAGATATCAAACATGCACTCCTGAATTTCTGGCCATATAGTTGCGGTAGCATCTTTGACAGCGGTTACACGATAGTCGCGTGAGGCTGCACTGAATAATGTAGAACCTAAACACAAATCAGTCATGCTACCTGTAAAAATCAAATAGCGGATATCTTGAGATCGTAAGGCAAGATCAAGCGGGGTGCCATAGAATTTATCTAATGTATATCCTTCAACGACAAGTTCTGTAGGTAAGGGTTTCAGTTCGTCAATAATCGCGGGATCCTCTGGGCCAGTAGTACCCAGGACACTGTTGCTTGAAGGCAAACCCCATCCCGTTGGTTGACCAGGATCATGGACCCTATGCTCTGGTCCAAATGGATCGACTCGCAGACATGGAATTTCGGGTCGAGCTATAAAAGCGGTATAGATAACGAGCACTTCGTTTTCGCGACAGAAATTTAGTAACTTTTTAATGTTAGGAACAATATCCCAAGCCTGCGCGACACCTAGAGATGCTTCTGGGTCCATAAAACTGCGCTGCATATCAATAACGAGAAGTGCTGTTCTTCCGCGAACAAAACGGTGCACTTCGTTAATACGTGCCATTTTTTTTGCAATTAATTCCTCTTGCGTTAGCATCGTAACCTCCAAATTGTGATTTAGATTTTTGATATTAGTCCCGTTTGTGAAAAAGTGTTACTGCAATGATGATGATCAAACCTTTTGTAATTTGTTGAAAATAGACATTAATCCCAACTTGATTGAAGACATTGCTGAGAACCACAAGCACCAATACCCCTGCAACAGTTCCTAACAAGCCCCCGCGTCCTCCTCCGAGAACAGTTCCACCCAATAAAACTGTAGCCAAAGAATCAAACTCAAGCCCAGGTCCGACGCTTGGGTCGCCGCTTCCCATTCGACTAGCAAGATACAGACCGGTCAGGGCTGCTAGAAAGCCTGAGATAGTGTAAGCGATAACTTTTACGCGGTTGATGGAAATTCCGGAGAGTTTGGCAATATTTTCATCACCACCTGTTGCGTACAGATGGCGCCCATAAGGTTTTCGGTAAAGCAAGAGAAAACCAAGTGTCAGAATGAATAATTCAAGATAAGTAGATGCTGGCAATGGCCCAATATTACCAAAAGCGAGATAACTCAATCCAGATGGAATGACTCCGATTGGTACGCGTGTATAAATCAGAGCAGCACCTTGAAGTATGATCATAGTGCCTAGGGTGGTAATTATTGGCGGAACCTTTAATTTTAGAATGATAAAAGCGTTGATTGCGCCGATCGCTAATCCTAATCCCAGACTAAGTACAGTAATGGGGAATAGCAAGCGATTATTACCCATCATTAAACCTGCTGCCAGGACGTTCGTAATGGTCACAATTGATGAAACTGAGAAATCAATGCCACCAGAAAGAATCACCAATGTTTGACCAATGCCCAAAAGCATTGGTGTAACCGACTGACGAAGTATATTCGTCAGGTTGTGAGAGGTAAGGAAGCGATCGGATCCGAATGCACCAAGTAAGGTTAATGCAATTAGGAATATGAACACCAGGTTGTTACCGATATTAGTTTTATGTATTTCTGTAACAAATTTCTGATAAACCGTATCGTGGGAAGCCAGAGGTTGAGATGTATTTTTGCTAGTTGTGTCTCCCTGAAGAGTATGTTTTACTTTTGAATAAGCGAGTTCTAAAACACTTTCTTCGTTTGCTTCAGCCTTTGATAATTCGCCCGCGACAGTACCCCCACTAATTACAAGGATACGATCGCTAAGTGAGAGTATTTCCGGTAATTCTGAAGAGATCATAATGATAGATTTGCCTTTTTGAGCTAACTCTTTTATATGTCTATGGATTTCAGCCTTAGAGGCAACATCAATGCCACGAGTGGGTTCGTCAAATATAAATACATCGGCGCCTGTATCCAGCCACTTTGCCAGAACAATTTTCTGCTGGTTACCCCCGCTTAAGTAATTGACTTCCTGTTTTATGGATGGTGTTGATATAGATAGCTCTTCGATTGAATGTTGCACAATACTCTTTTCAACATTCATTTTGATAAATCCAAAGGCCTCCCGTTTTTTCAGACTTGGCAAAGCAATATTTTCTTGAACGGTATGAATTAGAATTAATCCATCGTTTTTACGGTCTTCGGGAATAAGAGCAATACCTTGATCAATTACTTCTCTTGGAGATTTATTCTTTAGAGGTTTTCCATTTATTAAAATAGAACCGGAATCATATTTATCAGCCGCAAATATTGCCCTGGCTAATTCTGTACGTCCGGAGCCAATCAAGCCAGCGATACCGAGAATTTCGCCCTTATGCAACTTTAAATTTATATCTTCGAGGACCCCTTTTTGTGATAGATGATTAACCTGTAGAACAATATCCTCAGAAATATGTTTTTCGTGAAAATTGTTTTCTTTTAGGTCTCGACCAACCATTAAATGGATAAGTTGTTTTTCATTTGCTTGCTCGATAGATAAGGTTTTGACTTTTTTTCCATCTTTCAAGACAGTAACGCGGTCAGCAATTTCAAATACTTCTTCGAGTCTGTGAGATATGTATATGATTGTCACACCGCGGTCTTTAAGAGAGTGGATGATAGAGAATAATTGCTGTATTTCGTTATCAACAAGCGATGAGGTTGGCTCATCCATGATTAGGATGTCAGGATTAAATGAAAGTGCCTTGGCAATTTCAACCAATTGACGTTGTGCTGGATTTAATTGGTACACAGGAATTCGAGGATGAAAGTTGCAATTCAGTTGCGATAAAATTTTATTAGCCTGTTTTTCCATTTCCCCGAAATCTATCAGTTTGTGGGAATTTAGTATTTCGCGACCGAGAAAAATATTCTCGGTAACATTCAGGTATGGTAGCAAACTGAGTTCTTGATAGATGATCCCAATACCGGCTTCCTGGGATATTTTGGGATTGAAAGTATCTACTTTTTTCCCTTTGATGAAAAGTTCTCCTTCATCAGGTGTATATGCCCCTGCCAGAATTTTCATCAAGGTGGATTTTCCAGCTCCATTTTCTCCAATTAAAGCGTGAATTTCTCCTTGTAAGCATTTAAAATTCACATGATCCAGAGCAAGAACGCCAGGGAATTTTTTTGTAATATTAAGTGCAGATAAAACTTCGATCACGAAACTTTCCTAGTAGTTTTTCTTAGTTTAAGGAAACATTTGGCAGCCCGAGCCCGGGCTGCCCTTTGCTTAACTTATTCTTTGAAATTCTTGTCAATCCAGTCTTCGGATAGTTTGTTTACTGTCCAATATTGATCGCTGAGATCTGGACGGTAATACTTGTCGAGGCCTTCGTTAGTGAAGGATTTAATCTCTTTCAATACATTCTTCACTACAGGCTCACCACTAAGCACTTTAACAGCTGTTTCTACAGCGTCATAGGTTGCTTCGTTACCAGATGGATATGGCGCAACAAACTTAACATCATGTTCCTTCGCTTTGCGGAGGAAACCATTGCTGTCATCGCCTCCTAATGGTGGTATTGGTAAACCAGCATCCAGATAAGCATCTATGATCCCAATCGCCATATTACCACCGTCGTTAATAATGCCATCGATTTGTGTGCCTTTGGCTAAAAGCGCTTCCATTTCTGTTTTGGCATCAACTGGTGACCAGTGCCCGTAAACTAATCCGACTTCTTCAATGTCAGGATATTTTGCAAGTCCTTCGCGTGTACCGCGCAGAACATCTTCAGCGTATGTGTTTCCAGGTAAACCCATCATTATCGCAACTTTGCCTTTACCGCCAATTTGTTGCGCAACCCAATCGGCATACATCAGTCCAACAGCATTGTTGTCTCGGTCTATATAACTAATATATTTGTTTGTATATGCGCGTGCACCGGGTAGAATAACCGGAATACCCTGATCCATTGCAGCCTCAATCTGAGCAACACAGTTACCGCCACTTACTGGTGTAATAATCATTACGTCAGGGTTGTGGGTCATAAGATCTTCGATATCCGCAACTTGTTGTGCAGGGTCAAAGAATGCAGACGCCGTGTATACTTCTTTGAACTTATCTTTGAAGACTTCCTTTGTTGCATAATCGAAATGAAGGGTTGCCATTGCTTGCCATGAGTTGACCTCACCCATGCCGGAACGTACAATCACATATGGGGGATCTTTTTTGTATCCGGTTGTGTCGACCATACCGCTTGTATATTCTGTTTTACTGGATTCGGTTTGTTGTCCACATCCGGGGAGTATAAGTGTTGTTCCTATTGCACCGGTTGCCAAGCTAACAACTTTTAGAAAGTCGCGTCTGCTGAAATGTGACCTTTGTATGATATTGATTTTTTTAGACATTTTTCTGCTCCTCCAGAATATTAAAATATTGGATTTGATAAGATGGTTTGTGGATGATTGACTTTATTTTTTCTTTTCGATAAGTACCTCCAGTTATTAAATTACTTATTGGTCAATCATTTTTGTGTCAATCTTTTGAGCGGAATGAATATAAGGCAACTGCTGCGATAACTACCAATCCTCTAATAACGAATTGATACTCAATGGATAATCCAACAACGATGACGAAGTTCATTAGCATCCGAATAAGTAATACGCCGGCTAATGTACCCCAGACACCTCCCTTTCCTCCGCTTAGACTGACGCCTCCAATGGCTGCTGCAGCAACTGAATCGAGGTCATAACCTCCTCCAAGCCATTGGTCAATATATCCAACATATGCAGCAAGGACAAGCCCCGCAAGGGCAGCCAATAAACCAGATAAGGCATAGGCAGATAATTTGATAGTGTTTACATTCACGCCGGTTAGGCGGGATGCTTTGTAATTCGCACCAGTTGCATATAATCGCCGACCGAAAGTTGTCCTCTGCAGAATTATTGAGATGATTAGAGTGAGCGATAAATATAAAACGATTGAGAAAGGTATTCCTAATATTTCACTTTGACTTAATGGTCGTAATCCGTCAGGCAATAGTCCGCTTGGAGTTCCGCGTGTATATGCTAAGCGGGCACCGGTAATGACAAAGGCTATTGCTAATGTGACCATAAATGGAGAGGCGTGTTGCTTAGTAATAATTACGCCATTTAACAATCCAATTATTAACCCAATAAACAAGGTCAATAAAACTGCAGGAAGGATTAATTCATTTCTTCCGAGTGTGTATTCAGCAATGATTACAGTAACTAGTTGCATCACGGCAGTAACGGATAAATCAAATCCTCCAGTAATCATCACAAGAGTCTGCCCAACGCTAACAATACCCAATGCTGCGCTTTGCCTAAGCACGTTTGTTAAGTTATTTGCAGTCAAAAATTCTGGAGAGATTATTCCGGCAATAACGAATAATAAAAATAACACGCCATAAATTACCCCTTGTCTGATTGTTTCCTTATCTATAAACATTTGAAGGAATTGTGGAGATTTCCTTGTTGAGTCATTCCTGTTGTTTTTACGGAAGAATGCAATTAACATTGGAAACATTATTATGTAGTGTTAATTTGTAATTATTTATGGAATATTCGAAAAAGCATACTTAAATAAAATTGCTACAAAGAATAAAAAATATTATATGTTCGGTAATGCCGAACACAATTTGTTAGAGCCGTAATGAATTTATAATATCACAATATATTTGTTTGTGCAATAATATAAATGTAGATTTCTTAAAAAATGGTAGTATTACTTACAAATTGCTACAATCAATTTCTACATTACAGAGTTACCCAACACGTTCCCAGTATCGAATTAAAAGCAGAAGCATATTACCGCAATTGGTGATAGGCATTGGCTGTTTACTGGTTTAAAATTAGATTATGGTGATGTAGCAAAACGTTTTACAAAAAACTCATCACTTCCATTAGGTAGATACGTCAAACAAAAACAAGTAAGTAGGAACAATTCATTAACGGATTTTTATTATTGCTGATGTTATGTATAAGTTTTCCCATACTTTGAAAAGTTCTTTCGCTTTTCTATTAAATATATATTTTGCCCTCACCATCCAATCTCCGCCCACATGGCGGGGTGGTCGGAGGCGGTGGAGCGCACATAATGACAGTCGAGTACTAGTGTACTTGGAGAGACGAAGATATGATCAATCCGTTCTTGTGGATTCACGCCTGTGTTATTACTGTCTTTACGCCCGCGAAGCAGCCAGGCATCTTCTAGTATTGTGCCCGTGAGTTCATATTGTGGCGTATCGGGACGGAAGTTGAAATCACCCATCAGGATGACATTGGGCAGGGTATCTACTTCAGCCAGCACCTGTTCTTGTTGGATAATGGGCCCGCCATTGCCCAAATGAGTAGCGAAGATGTTAAAAGTTTGATTATTCACCGAGATTTGGGCTTGGATAGCCGCAGTCTGTTCTCCCTTGCTGAACATGTAGAAAGTGTGCGGATTTTGGATAGGGTATTTGGAGAGTAAAGCGATTCCAAAGGTGCCAACCACGCTATTAGGTCCATAATAACTATTCATGTTCAGATTTTTAGCGAAATAAGCCACCAGGTCGTTGTTGGCGTTGGCAATGCGGGCGCTGTCCGATTCCTCAATGGCGAGGATATCAGGGTCAATCGACTTGATCAGCGCAATTTGTCCATCAACATTAAATTGCCCATCTTCACTGTACCCTTGCTGAATATTATAGGTCATGACTCGTAGGTGGTTAATCTCTCCGCTCGGGGTTTGGGCATGGGGAATAGTGACAAAGTAGCCGGCGATGGTAAGCACAAAGATGAGCGACAGCAGAGGGACGATGATCCCCGGCTTGGGGCTGTATTTATGTGGAAGATAAGTGAATTGATTTTCTGGTCGAGCAATGAGGCTGGTCACTGTGATGGTGAGTGCGAGAATAAGGTACACTAGCCAGAATTTGTCTCGGAAAAATGGCCCGACAATGGGAATGTAATCATAAACACTGGTAAAGATATGAGCGAATAATATTATTAAAAGGAAGAGCGACGAAAGCGTAAAGGCATACCCAAGTTGGCGCAGGGTAGGGCGCAAGCGGTGTAATTCCCCATAAAGGAATAGAAAATCTAGGATGAGTATAGGTGAAAGCAAAGGCAGTAAGATGATGGGAATGATGGCGATCCCTGGTATGGGTGGCGGGTAGAATGGGTAGGTGCTTGGTTGGCTGGGAAAGTGAAACTGGAAAGGGAGGATAGTAAAGAGCAGCACAATCGTGAACAGAAGATTGCCTATAAGTAGTTTCTTGGTTGTTAGGGATTGCAACGTCTTTTTCCGGAAAGTTAGCAATACCCCAGTTGCTGTTAAAGAGATAATGATGAGAAGGATGCTGATAAAGTCGTTCTGTTCGCCCCGCCAACGACTAAGGAGTTGGGGTGTTGTGAAGGTGAAGTATAGCATGGTGAGGGTGGCTATCGTCCCCAAACTGAGCAGTAGAATCCTCCCAAAGGGAGCAACACCCCGGGATTTTTCATCATTTTTCTCTAACTTGGATTGAGGAATCGCTCGATAAAGCATGGGAATAGCAAGGACAGATAGTAGCCAACCCATCCACGCATGACCGCTCTGCGTGGTCACGTCTACGCCCGCACCCCATGTGCGAAAGAGAATGGAAAGTAATATGGCAAATAAGAGCCCTGTGCCAATCTCAGTGATGGGAGGAGGAGATTTTTGACGGGTTTGCCACCACAGGAAACCCGGTAGAAATATGAGCAGCGCACCGACCCCGATACCAGCAACGATCATGCGTGTGCGAGTATCCAGCATGGGTTCGAAGGCACGGCTTAGTAATGCAATCCAGCCAAGAATGAGCAGCATCAGACGGGGTATACGCTTGCGAAAGAAGGAAAGTAAGACGGGGGTGAAGAGGAGTAGGATGAAACCTAGTTCAGGCGGAATCCCTGTGCCGAGTAATCCGAAGGCATATATCGCTGCGATGAAATCTGTAAGTAGTTGGAAATAAAACAGAAAGAAAAAGGTAAAAAAAGCGGGTGAAGTCATTAGGCTTTCCTTCCGGTGAGCACTTAGTGTCTCACGATTGTGGGATGATTAAATTAATGCTAGAAAAAAGTTGCCAAACGAATTTAAGATTACTTAATCTATTTCATACGTTATTTTAACCTAATAGTGTAAAAATTTAAGTCAGAATCCTTGAGAAGAAGGAGATCCATTATGGAAAAGAAAGTTTTATGGGCGATCATAGGGATTTTGGCTCTTTTCGTTGTATTTGGATTTGGGGTGTTGTTAGGAGGTGGCGCTGTTTATCTATGGACACAACCCAAACCGTTACGACTTGAAGCCGTTGTCAAACCCAACCTTCCAATGGAACAGGAAGATGGCGTGCTTATCAGGTCTGTAATCACTGGTAGTCCTGCAGATAAGGCAGGTTTGGTGCGGGGAGACATCATCCTGAAAATAAATGGAGAGCAGGTGAATGCTTTCCGAGAACTACAAAATGAACTGGGTCAGATGCAACCTGGGGACAAGGTGTCCTTAACAGTTTACCATGGCGATGATGCGCAAACCGTTAAAGTGACCTTGGGAGAGCGTAATGGTCAGGCGTATTTGGGGGTTTTACCATGCAGTGTTCAACCGATGGGCGCAATAGACCAAGGTTTACCTGGGAAAGGTGGACTTGGAGGGATGGGGTGGTTAGAATCGGGTGCTTTGGTTTTGAAAGTAGAAGAAGGCAGCCCAGCACAAGAAGCAGGGTTGCAGGTTGGCGATTTAATCGTTCGAGTAAATCAGGAGCAAATAAACGCTGAACAGAATCTAGGTGAACTCCTCAGTCGATATAAACCTGGTGATGAGATTACCCTTGAAATACAACGTCCAGGGGAAGAGGATAAGGTGCAAGTAGAAGTCAAACTTGGAGAAAACTTAAAAAAGCCCAAGATTCCTTATTTAGGAATCCATTACCGGTTGATTGGAATACAAGGGCGGAACATACCCCAATACCCGATGATTCCTTATAATGGGAAGGAAATGCCATTTGATTGGTTCCATTTACCGCAAAATGGTATTCAGC
>DUEG01000039.1 GCA_011176615.1 Anaerolineae bacterium
TTGATGAATCCAATATGGGGTTAGCCTATGGGATCAATGAAACAGCAAATGCAATTGGGATTATCCTCGCTCCTCTATTGGCAGGATTCCTTTATGAACGCACGCCACCGCTAATGTACATCACAAGTATCGTATTAGGGTTGATTGTTATCTTGCTTTGGATTACTGCAAAGAGGAAAGGAGAAATGCGTTGATTAACTTTTTAATTACATTCAATCTAAATTTGATGGTATTTATTCAAAATTTAGGTAATTGGCTTTTACCAGTTATGAACTTCTTCACATTCTTAGGACAAGAAGAATTCTACTTACTAGTCATGCCCGCTATCTTCTGGTGTGTTGATTCGACCCTGGGGATTCGGTTGGGGTTCATGCTTTTAATGAGCGCAAACCTGAACTCAATCCTCAAATGGATCTTCCATATGCCAAGACCATATTGGGTTTTTCCAGAAAACATCAGTGCATATCAAATAGAAACCTCGTTCGGAATGCCCTCAGGACACGCGCAAAATGCAATGAGCCTATGGGGATTGATTGCCAAGAAGAATCAAAGGAAGTGGAGTACCGTTATTTTTAGTATTGTTATTCTTGCCATCGGGTTTTCACGCCTTTACCTTGGTGTTCATAGTGTATACGATATTGTAATTGGGTGGTTGGTTGGTTATTTGCTTTTATGGATCTATATTCGCTATGAAGCGAGAGTTATTAAATGGTTTCATCAATTTTCTTACACTAAACAACTCTTGCTTATTTTCCTTGCCTCGCTCCTTTGTATTGTCATCGGATACGGAATTGCGACTACGTTCAGTCATTCAGCAATACCAAGGTCGTGGTTAATAAATGCTATCGCAGAAGATCCAGCACACCAACCATTCAACCCATTCTCGATTAAGGGTCTAATTTCAAACGCAGCGGTTTTCTTCGGATTAATGGGCGGAGTATTGATCCTGACCCAAAAAGAGCCATACCACCCAAGCGGTAAGATTTGGCAACGAATTTTACAGTACTTGATTGGATTATTAGGAGTTATCGTGATCTGGGCTGGTTTACGTATGATTTTCCCCGATGGTGAAACATTTATACCAATGATTTTCCGGTACATTCGATATTTCCTGGTAGGTTTTTGGGTTTCGTGGGGTGCCCCAAATACTTTTATCAAATTAAATCTAAAATAAAAAAAGCCCATAGTTGAGTGGGCTTCAGTATTAATTGGCGTGAGAAAAAGTTTACTCTTCGTCTTTTTTCTTCTTTGCCTCAATCAATTCTTGTTCAAGATGTTTCGGCACAACTTCATAATGGGAAAATTCCATTGTGAAGACTCCGCGCCCTCCTGTCATCGAGCGCAAATCGGTTGTATAACGCAACATCTCCGCCAGCGGGACTCTAGCAGTAATCACAGAGCGACCCTTTTGAGTGTCCATACCTTGCACTCGAGCGCGCCTTGTATTTAGGTCACCAAGAATATCACCCATGTTCGATTCTGGCACTACAACCCTTACATCCATAATTGGCTCCAAAAGAACAGGTCCTGCTTGCTTCATAGCAAGTTTGAATACTTCTCGAGCCGCAATCTCAAAAGCGACAGGTTTAGAATCAACAGGATGTTCTTTACCATCAATAATAGCAACTTTTACATTCTGAACCGGATAGCCTGCTATAACGCCATCACGCATGACGTTCTTCACGCCCTTTTCTATTGCTGGCATATAGTTACTTGAAATTGCACCACCGAAAACCTCATTAACAAATTCAAAATCTTTATCTTTAAGAGGTTCAACCCGCATATGCACCTCTGCGAATTGTCCTGCCCCACCTGTTTGTTTCTTGTGTCGATATTGTGCACTGCCAACTTTCGTAATCGTTTCCTGATAAGGTACTCTCGGCTGCTCGATTGTCAATCCGGTTTGGAATTTCTTCTCCGCCTTACGAATAGCCACATCAATATGCTGTCCACCCATTCCTTGAAGAATAGTCTGCTTCGTGGAAGGTTCTTGATGCCAAGAGAGGGTCATATCTTCCTCACACAATCGAGTAAGAGTAGGACTAATTTTTGCTGAGTCTGATTGGTTCTTCGGACTGATAGCCACTCGGTACAGTGCTTTAGGATACTCAGGAACAGGGAGAATTACAGGATGGGTCCTATCACAAAGCGTATGCCCAGTTAATGTTTCACTTAACTTAGAAACAGTAGCAATATCGCCTGCATGAACAACTTTCACAGGAAATTGTTCTTTTCCACGGATAATTGAAACGTTTCCCAAGCGCTCTTCTATTCCAACATTCTGATTCCATACCCGACTGTCTGAATGGATTGCTCCAGAATAAACTCGGAAGTAGGTAATCTTGCCAACAAAAGGATCCGCTGTCGTTTTCCAGACGTATGCCGCCAAAGGCCCATTGTCTATTGACAATAATTCTTCTTCTCCAGCCGCTCCTTCAATTTTAATTGGTGGCATATCCGATGGGTTAGGGAACAAAGATATTATCGCGTCTAGCAATGGAGAAATGCCTGTCTCTGCTAACCCAGCAGCAACAAATACTGGCACAAAACTACGCGAGAAAACAGCGCTCTTTAAACCACTTAGGATTTCATCAGGGGTTAATTCTTCCCCATCAAGGTATTTCATAAGTAGTTCGTCATCCCCTTCCGCTGCTGCTTCAATTATTTGCAAATGCGCTTTCTCTGCTTTTTCAGCATACTCTGACGGTATATCCTCTGCTTTGCGCCCATCGCCAGCATAGGCTTTCATTGTAATCAAATCAAGTACGCCTTTGAAATCTTTCTTTTCACCCCATGGCAATTGTACCGGTATCAAGCGGTTTTCTGATATTCCTTGAATACTGGACATTGCCTTCGCAAAATCCGCATTGTCCCGATTCATTTTATTAATTAACACAAAGCGCGGTAAGTTAAATTTATCCGCATAATCCCAACCAATTTCTGTTCCCACTTCTGCTCCAGCAACAGAATCTACAAGAATAATAACCGCATCTGCAACTCGCAAAGCCGAGATTACTCCTCCAACGAAGTCTGTATATCCTGGAGTGTCTAGAATATTGATCTTATGATCTTTATATTCAACTGGAATTACTGTTGTGGAAAGTGAAATTCCCCTCCGAATTTCTTCTTCTTCAAAATCCGAAACTGTTGTTCCATCCTCAATCCTCCCTAATCGTGTTGTCGCAGCAGTGAAGTGAAGCATGGCTTCTGCTAGCATAGTCTTCCCTGCACTGCTGTGAGACACGAGTGCAACGTTGCGAATAAATTTAGTCGTATATTCTTTCATCTACAAATGCCCTTCCTTATATGATTAATAATCCAAAACTGTTCATCATCTAAAACAAAAAACGCAATTTGAATACAAACTATAAAGAATCTCTTCCGGACCCATCTAACTTAATATAAGTCCATTTATTATTCCTCTTTAAAAGAACCTATGAATTATAGGTTAAAATGCGGTTCATGACTAGATTAAACCTTACCAGAAGTTCTAACTTCATCTTAAGATTACGCTATTTACTCGCTATTCCTCAAGCATAGGATGAAACCCCGAATGAGAAACAGAACTTCCCACCATAATTACGCAAATTACAGCCGTTATGTTTAATTATTTAGGTCTACATTTTCCCTTCTTCAAAACTAAGGAACATCAGTTCGGTCATTGTCCATGACAAATGTCATTTGTATAATTACCATTATCATTATTCAAAAAGATTTTTTTGTGAGATAATTAATATATATAGAATTGTAATATTTTTCAGGAGATTGACATGACTTCCGTTGCGATTGTAACCGATTCCTGTGCAAGCATACCAGAGAAAATCATTACCTCCCTAAATATTCACTGGGTTCCATACTATATTCACCGAGGCAAACAAGTTCTACGAGATTTGGTAACTATTCAACGAGAACAATTTTATAAATGGCTTCCAACAGCCGAAGAGTTACCAAAAACAGCAAGTCCTGGACCAGGTGACTATCTAGAATTGTATGACAAACTCGCTGATCAAGGAATAAATGAAATTGTAAGCATTCACATGACTTCGAAAGGTAGTGGCGCATATCAAGCTGCCTTAGCGGCTAAGTCCATGTTAAATGAGAGGCTGCCTTCCTTGAAAATCGAGGTAATTGACACCCTAAATGTTTCCATGTGTCATGGTTGGATGGTTATCGAAGCAGCAAGAGCAGCACTGGAAGGTGCCACGCAATCTGAAGTTGTAAAGCGCGTGAAATCGATGATTCCGACCACAAAAATGCTACAAACCGCAGATACTTTAAAATATTTATATATGGGTGGAAGGATCGGAAAAGCCAAACATATTGTAGGTAGTCTGCTTAATATTAAGCCAATAATCAGCATGAAGAATGGTATCATCGTGTCACTCGGACAAGCGCGCAGTAGAAAACGAGTTTATAAACTCATGGTTGATATGCTTGAAGATTCTGTTGGTCACATGGGGAAGATTAAAATTGCATATGTTCATGCTGCTGCTAGAGAAGAAGTGGAAAAAATTCGACAATTAGTTGAAGAGCGCCTCGATTGTGTTGAAACGATCATTGCTGAACTCACACCTGCTCTAGGCGTTCACACAGGCCCTGGCACAGTCGGTTTCTGTTATTTTCCAGTATAAGAAAAGGAATAATAAAACAGGGTTGCCTTTTTAGACAGCCCTGTTAGAACTCGATTCAATAGAATTAAATTACCCCTACTTGTTTTCCCACAGTTTCGAATACATCAAGGACACGATCCATTTGCTCTTCCGTATGCGTTGCCATATAACTCGTACGTAGCAATTGCCTACCTGGGGGTACAGCAGGAGATAACACTGGATTGACGAATACGCCAGCATCAAATAACGCTTTCCATATCATGAACGTACGCATATCATCACCAATGATAATAGGAATTACAGGAGTTACAGAATTTCCAATATCATAACCCATCGCTTTGTATCCGCTTCTCATCTTTTCGCCAATTTGATTGACGCGTTCAACCCTTTCTGGTTCTTCACGCATGATCTCAAGCGATGCCAATGCTGCAGCAGCATTCGGCGCAGGAATCGACGCACTAAAAATCAGAGAGCGAGCATGGTGTTTGATGTAATGAACTACGTCCTCATCCCCGGCAATGAACCCGCCTAACGATGCAAAAGACTTACTGAAAGTCGCCATGATCAAATCAACTTCATCAGTCATTCCAAAATGAACCGCTGTGCCTCTTCCGCCTCCCAAAACGCCTATTGCATGAGCATCATCAACCATCAATCTAGTACCATATTTTTTACAAATCGGTACAATTTCAGGCAAAGGGGCGATATCCCCCTCCATGCTGAACAAACCATCAACAACTACCATTTTCCCTTTTTCCTTCGGCAAAGAGGAGAGTGCTTTCTCCAAATCCTTCATATTGTTATGCCGGTAGCGCTTGATCTGTCCCCACCCTAAACGAGCCCCATCCACAATGCTCGCATGATCATCTCTGTCCAAAACGACATACTCTCCCCGCCCTACAAGCGCACTGATCGTTCCAAGATTTACTTGCATTCCTGTCGAAAAAACCAAAGCAGCATCTTTCTTCACCCATTTTGCAAGTTTATGCTCCAATTGCTCATGGAGTTCCAGCGTTCCATTTAAAAACCGTGAACCCGTACAACTGGTTCCAAACCGCTCAATGGCTTTTATCGCTGCTTCTTTTACTTTAGGGTGTGTTGTCAAACCTAAGTAATTGTTTGATCCACACATAATCAAGCGATGACCTTTGTAAGTTACTTCTGTCCCTTCGCTTTCAGTCAATGGAAGAAAATATGGATAATAACCGCCAGCAATTGCATCTCTCGCTGTTTGATATTCGAAGCATTTTTGGAATATATCCATATTCAAACCTCCTCAATCTAAAATCAAATCTTTATATTGATATCTACCACTCAATTTATAACACACTCCTATCAGTATAGTTACAAAGAAGGTATATATTTTCCTTCTCTTATACATCACAAATCTTGACAATGTGAGATAAAAATCGAGACTAATCAAGGTTTACTATTTAATTATTTTATTCCATTCCAACCAATTCTTGTCTACTAAACTCCATCTCTCTTGGTCGCATTTTCCCAGATTGAAACGAGTTCTTATCAGCCAATCACCCGCCAACCTTTTTGCTTTGCATAATACCGTAATTCTTCATCTGGGTAGACAACACAGGGGTTTCCTACCATTTCTAGAAGCGGAATGTCCGTTTTCGAATCCGCATAAGCATAACTATTCATTAAATCAACCTCAATCCCTTCTTTTTCCAAAGCCGTCAACGATAATTTCGCTTTGAACTCATCCAAACATACTGGCGATATCGATTTTCCTGTGTAATGACCATGATGGTTCTCAACTGCTGTGCCAACCGCAAAATCAGCACCCAGATAATCTGCAATATATTGAACCAGGGGCAATGGACCCGCTGAGACCAACATGACAATTTCACCTTTAGCAATATGTTCTTTCAACACTCCAATAATATCCTCTCGCCATTTATCTCGTAAGTATTCATTAATAACCCATGTCCATATCTGATTCCCTTCATTCAATGAGTACCCTCGAAAGTACCATGCCAAATGCTTTGCCCAATCCCTGCGGAATTTACTCTCACTAATGAATCCAAATTTCTTCATAAAATAAAGCGGGTAATGTGCCAACATAAAGAATAAATGAGTACCGTACCGTTTGTTATGCTTCTTAAAATATGCCATCAAACCTTTCCAGACATTATCGGAAGTCAACGTGCCATCTACATCGAAGAATGCTGCTTTTTTCATATGCTCATTCGCGATCTGGCGGGCATTTCTGCCCGCCAGTTGTCTTGATTAGGCTGATTTTTCGGCTGCTTCTTTATGCTGCCTTACCAATTCTCGTCGCAGGATCTTCCCCACGGTAGTCTTCGGTAACTCATCTATAAATTCTACATAGGTGGGTACTTTGTATTTGGCTAGTCTCCCTTTGCACCATTCCCTAATTTCATCTTCATTTGCGGTTTGACCTGGTTTAAGGACAACCCATGCCTTAACCGTCTCACCGCGATAAGGATCGGGAACTCCCGCAACACCAACTTCCAAAACCTTGGGATTCTCAGAAATCACTTCTTCGACTTCCCGAGGCCATACTTGAAATCCACCCGGCTTGATGAGTTCTTTCTTGCGGTCAACAATATAGAAATATCCATCATCGTCCATATAGGCGATATCTCCGGTATATAACCAGTCATCCCTCAAAGCATTGGCTGTCTCAGTAGGCATATTGAAATATCCTTTGAATACTTGAGGCCCTTTAACAACCAATTCGCCAATCTCTCCAACGGGTAACACCGTCACCCCGTCATCCAGACTCACAATACGAGCATCAACATCTGGCATAGGCATGCCAATTGAACCCGTCTTGTTCACACCTAGAACTGGATTACAATGTGTTGCTGTGGGCGCTTCTGACAATCCGTACCCTTCGAATACTGTTCCTCCAGTTAGCGCCTCGAATTTTTCCTTTGTCTCTCTCATCAATGGTGCGGAGCCTGAAATACACGCCTTTATAGAACTCAAGTCATATTTACCTTCTAGCACATCTGGCCAATTATTGATTGCATTATACAATGTGGGTACACCGGGAAAGATCGTTGCTTTATACTTCTGAAGATTCTCCAAATCATCTTTGATGTCTCTTGCATTAGGCACCATCACTATAGAAGCGCCTGCTGCTAATCCAAAGTTCATACCGGCAACCATTCCATAAACATGATACAGGGGAATAGCCATAAGAACGACTTCCTCACCTTCAATAGCATTAGGTAACCAGTAACGTATTTGAAGTGTATTAGCAACTAAATTGCGGTGCAGAGAAATGGCAGCCTTAGGTGTTCCAGTTGTTCCACCACTATATTGGAAAATAGCAATATCATCGGGTCCAACTTCAACATCCGGCTTATCTTCGGGCTTGTGTTTGGCAATCAAATCCTGCATCCAGATATCGCCTTCAGCAAGTTCGACTCTAAATCCACTCTTTTTTTCCTTTAAGAGTGTAAAAAGAAATGCGGTCAATGGCGGTAGCGTTTCTTTAATATTCGTGACAATCAATTTTTTAATTTTTGTTTTAGGTTGAACCTCTTTTACAGTATTGTAAAAATTGCTCATCACGATCATCACTTCCATACCCGAATCATTTGCTTGATGCTCAATCTCCTTCGGACTATAAAGTGGGTTCGTCGCAACGACAATGCCACCTGCTTTCAGGGTTGCAAAATATGCCATCAAAAATTGGGGTGTATTTGGAATGAAGATTCCAACACGGTCACCCTTTTTGACGCCAATTTCCGCCAATCCAGCTGCAAGCCGGTCAGTTAAATTATTCATTTCCTTGTAAGAAATTTCTGCGCCCTTAAAGATCGTACAGGGTTTATCCGGGTACTTACGCGCTGATTCCTCAAGAAAATAGAACAAGGGAACTTTAGGATAGTCAATTGTTTTGGGAACGCCTTCATCATAATGTTTAAGCCAAGATCGATTTTCCATCTTATTCTCCTTTGGACAAAAATTATTAAATTTCCTTTAAAATAGTATAGAGGGTACTGCAAAAATTGTCAAATATTTCTAACATATTTTCTGGTTTTTCATAGATTAACCTTGTTTACAAATCCGGTAATCCGCTTAACAAGTCCCTCAACCAGATTTTCTTCAATAGGATACCACTCGATTAGAGGATCATCCTTCTTAAACCAATTTGCTTGATGACGTACAAATACCCTAGTTTTTCTCTTCATCAATAAAACAGCTTCTTCTAGGGTAATCTCACCTTGTACATACGCAATCATCTGACGATACCCAATCGCAGACAAAGGGGGGGTTTCCGTAGAATACCCTTGGTTTAACAACTCGCGAACCTCTTCCTCAAATCCATTCATTAGCATTTGGTCAATTCTTTCATCAATGCGTTGATACAACTCTGTCCGCGGACGAAATAAACCAATCTGAAGAATCCGATAAGGAACTTCTTCTGCTCCTCTCTTATCAGAAAAGCGCTCACCTGTTAGGAAGATCACTTCCAAAGCCCGAATTGTTCTGCGCAGATTGGTCGGGTCTATCTTTCCTGCAGCATTTGGATCGATCACGCTTAGCCGTTGATGAAGCCCTGCATACCCAATTTCAACCGCCCATCGCTCTAGAATAAGTCTTATTTTCTCATTAGGAATAACTTCTGGAATTGTCCATCCCTGGGTGATCGCGCGAATATATTGTCCTGTTCCACCTACTAGAAATGGAATATTTCCTCTTTGAATAATTTCTTTAATAAGCCTTTTTGCATTAACTTGATAATCAGCAAGGCTCAATATCTTGTCAGGAGTTGCAACATCTATCAAATGGTGAGGAACACGAGCGCGATCTTCTAACGAGGGCTTCGCAGTACCAATATCCATGCCAATATATACCAACCTCGAGTCCGCAGATATAATTTCACCACCTACGCGCTCCGCAACCCTAATGGATATCTTGGTCTTCCCCACAGCAGTTGGACCAATTATGACTACCAATGGTGGCTTTTGGGGTTTTGTTACTGAGTTCATTCGCTAACAGCGTTTTCAAAATGTATTATTTCTAAGGATTTTGATTCTTTAACTTTGCGAATTGAGATCACATCAATTCGCCAATCACCAGAAAAATTTGCATGTTCCTGAAGATAGAATTCGGCTGAAGAAATCATATGTTCACGTTTCTGGGCAGTGATTGCATCTTCTGGAAATCCGTATGTATTTGTTTTGCGAGTCTTAACTTCCACAAAGATAAGCAATCCTGAAGATTTTACATTCGCCTCCTGAGCGATTAGGTCAATTTCTCCATATGGCGTTCTTACATTCCTATCCAATATGATATAACCCTTTTTAATTAAATATTCCCCTGCAACGCCCTCTCCCCAATATCCAAACTTTTGTCTGTTTGTCTTTACCATCGAATAATTCTAAGAAAAATCTTTCTCTACTTTGATTATCAGTTTAACATAACTTGGCAAAATAGGCACCTGATGATACAAATAATAAATGCTGGAGAACCTCATGCCAATATCAAGGAATAAATATCTTCCAGATATCAACCGACTAAGCCTAGTGGCTGCAACTATTATGCTTGCTTATTTGGTTGGGAGATTTGTCAACCTTCCTACACAACAGATAAATGCACAACTACCTGGGTTCTACATATCCTTCGTGTTGAATATTAAATCTCTAATTGCTGTAATTGTAGGCTTGTTAGCAACCATCGGGGCTGATTGGATGATCCAGGAACATCCCTCTTTACAATCAAGACACACGATTGAACATTGGCTACTCCCTGCTTTGACAACATGGGTGATAGGTGTACCTCTCTATCGCTTGCCAATCGGCTCAACATGGTGGTTTGGTTTTATTGCAGGCAGCACATTGATAATGTTTGTGCTCGTTGCAGAATACATCGTTGTTGATAGAAATGACCTTCGCTGGGCACCCGCAGTGATTTTCATTAATGCCATATCTTTCGCATTATTATTGACTTTTGCCATTTTTATTCATTCCAATAATTTAAGATTATATCTTATGCTTCCATCAATTGCACTAGCAGTTAGTTTAGTTAGCCTGCGGGTTACAAAACTTAGATCGCAAGGAAATTGGTTACCCCTTCCTGCTCTTGTCATTACCTTAATCACAAGTCAAATTGCCGGAGCATTACATTATCTACCCCTATTCCCCATTCAATTCGGACTAATATTATTAGGTGTTACTTACGCCTTAATTACATTATCCGTTGGTCTCCCTGAAAAAAGAGCCATAAGTCAAATTATCATTGAACCAACAATCATCCTCGTTACCATCTGTTTATTAGCATTATGGATCCATTAGCACATCCGATTGTCTCACGCTTCCGCCTGCATCGAATCCATTATAAACAAATGCGTTACCATGCAGAAAGATTTAACCATCGTGAAGTATGCGGCATTGTATCAGGAATTAATGGGGTCTCAATAAGAGTGTTTGAAATTAAAAATTGGGCAAATAGCCCGACTCGATTTTTAATGGAACCCACTGAACAATTAAAGGTCTTTCAACATTTGGAAAGGGTGAAGCAACATATTCTCGCAATATATCATTCACACCCCAATCAACCAAGTTTTCCTTCAACAATTGATATTCAAGAGGCTTATTACCCCAATGCATTAAACCTAATATGGTCCCAAATTAATGGATATTGGATGTGTCAGGCATATTATATAAGGAACAGAAAAATCAAAGAAATACCGATAAAGATTATCTGAGGGCGAATTTAATGATTTATAAGCCTTATCTGAACCGCTATGGACTCACATATCTGAGCCAATTTTCTCAATAATAAGCATCTTTCTCATCTGGGGGGTATTTTGGTGCTTTATCATACGTTCGCCTGTAAAGAGCAATTAGGTTTCGTTTGTGCAATTCTTCCGCTAATCCTCCTAGCAAAACTCTGCTCTTCCCACACGATTCCACATTTATTCCTTCTAGAAACTCACCAGGGTATTTACGCCGTGAAGCCTGATGTACCTTTTTCTTTATCATAGAAAGATATGCAAGGTGATCTTTAACACTCCCCTCAACCTCCCCACGGAGAACTACCTCTCCATGTCCTTGAACAATATTTTCTAATTTCATTCTCCCAATCTTTTTCAGATTTGTTATCATCTCATCAATGTCCCCATCGACTATATAAGGAATAGGCATAAAAATATCACCGGAAAATAAGACACGATCTTCTTCAACCAATATTCCTATTCCGTCTTTACTATGTCCTGGCAAGTTCATCATTGTAAGTGTTTTTTTGCCTACTACTAATTTAACATTTCCTTCCGAAAACGTCAGATGGGGTAATACGATAAACGACCTCTGAAATGATTCGTTTTCCTTTTTTACCGCATCGAAAGAAGGCATCCCTTTTTCCCTAAGGAATTGCCGAGTTAATCGTGAAGAGATAACCAGAGCACCTGGGAAAAAGCATGTGCCCCAACTATGATCAGCATGATAATGAGTAAGAATTACATAACGTACTGGTACCTTTAAATCTTGTTCAATAAAATCCCTTATCGCCCAGGTTTCTTCTGGATAAGGCAAGGTATCTATCACACATGCCCATTCCGGCCCAATAACTGCCCCTGCATTCACTTGCGCATAAATTTCACTCTGAAAAGAATAGACATTATTCGCAATACGTTCACGTTTAACCATGTTCTGCCTCTTAGTATTCATCGATATTCAAATAGTGAAATCAATAATCCAATTTATCACCTTTTGAAGGATAGCATATTTATGGATTGAAAGTCAAGAAATTCAAGAAAAAGGTTTGAGATTTTTGTTGACGCAGACAAAATTCAATTGTATAATCACTCCTAATCATATAATCTTTCCTCCCCCAGGAGGAGTAAGCAGGCAAGTGCCTGACAGAGAGAAGTTGGTCTTAGGCTGAAAGCCAACTGCAGAAAACATCTGCTGAAAGTCGCCTGGGTTATTGCCGAAGAAAAGCTCAATCAAGCCCAGTAGAACGGCACGGGTTAGCCCGTTATAGCGAAACCTTGATTAGCGAGTTTCTTGCTTGTCACCGGTATAAGAGCGTCGCTATAGCAATATAGCACGAATTGAGGTGGTACCGCGGAAGGCATTCCTTTCGTCCTCTAATTGGACGAGAGGTTTTTTTTATTTCATTGTTTTTTATATATACGATAGAAAAACCAATTGAAAATACTTCAAACGAACAGGATGCATGTTCATAACAACTTTAATCCAAACCGAGGCTTCATCATGAATCAACAACTACCAAAAACCTATGATTTCGAATCGACTGAGAAACGAATTTACAAAATGTGGGAGGACTCCGGCTATTTCAAACCCACTAACGATCCTAATGAACCCAACTTCGATCCTTCAAAGAAACCTTTTGTGATTTCAATTCCGCCACCAAATGTTACTGGCAAACTTCATTTGGGTCATGCTATGTTTATATCTATGGAAGATCTAATGATTCGGTACCACCGTATGAAGGGCGAACCAACACTATGGGTGCCAGGCACAGACCACGCGGGAATTGCTACACAACTCCAAGTAGAACTTGCTTTAAAAAAAGAAGGAAAAAGCCGAGAGGAAATTGGTCGAGAAGAATTCATCGAGAGAACCTGGGCTTGGAAGAAAGAATACGGTGGTCATATCACCCGACAAATTAGAAGGCTGGGTGCCTCCTGCGATTGGAGCCGAGAAAGATTTACACTTGATGAAGGATTATCAAAAGCCGTACGAAAGGCTTTTGTTCATCTATACAACAAAGGTCTAATTTATCGAGGACCCAGACTGATTAATTGGTCACCAGGTCTAAAAACCGCCGTCTCAGATCTAGAAGTGGAGTATTCCGAAGAGCCGGGAAAGTTATATTATTTCAAATATATGCTTGCTGATAGCGAAGAGTATATTCCAGTTGCTACAACTCGCCCGGAAACCATTCTTGGAGACAGCGCTGTTGCAGTTCACCCAAATGATAAACGATATATAAAATTTGTTGGACGAAAAGCAATCGTTCCTATGCTTGGAAGAGAAATCCCAATCATCGCTGATGAGTATGTAGATCAAGAGTTTGGCACAGGTGCGCTTAAAATCACACCCGGACACGATCCGCATGATTACGAAATCGGCATACGACATCATCTTAAAGTTATCTCGATACTGGATGAAACAGCCAAAATCAATGGAAATGGCGGTCGCTATGCAGGTCAATATCGATTTGAGGCGCGGAAGAATCTTTGGGAAGACATGCGAAAAGCTGGTTTAGTGATTAAGGAAGAAGCATACACCATAAATGTACCCCGTTCCCAGCGCGGAGGTGAAATTATTGAACCAATGATCTCAACGCAATGGTTCGTAAAAATCAAACCCCTTGCAGAAGCCGCTTTGAATGTGGTCCGAAACGGTCAAATCGAAATAATTCCTCAAAGATTCACAAAAGTATATTACAACTGGCTGGAGAATATCAAGGATTGGTGTATTAGCCGTCAATTGTGGTGGGGTCATCGCATACCAGTGTGGTATTGTAAGGATTGCGGAAAAATAACCGTTACCGAAGAAGACCCTTTAGAATGTGCACACTGTGGAAGTAAAAAAATAGAGCAAGACCCTGATGTGCTTGATACCTGGTTTTCTTCGGGATTATGGCCATTCTCTACCTTAGGGTGGCCAGAAAAAACACCGGATTATCAGTATTTTTATCCAACAACGGTAATGGAAACCGGTTACGATATCCTATTTTTCTGGGTAGCAAGAATGGTCATGATGGGATTGGAGTTTACCGGTCAAGCACCATTTAAAACAGTTTACCTTCATGGCTTAATCAGGGATGAATCCGGGAAGAAAATGAGTAAAAGTTATGGCAATGTAATCGATCCGCTCGTTGTCATGGACGAAATGGGAACAGATGCACTCAGATTTACACTCCTAGTTGGGTCTACACCCGGGAATGATATGAATCTGAGCATCAAAAAGGTACAAGCAAATCGCAACTTCGCCAATAAACTATGGAACGCGACACGTTTTGTAATCAACAATCTAGATAAAGTGCCGAAAAAGCCCACAGAACCTCCACAATGGACTTTGGCGGATTCATGGATTTGGGCGAAACTTCAGAGGTTGATTCGGAACACGGAACGTTTATTTCATAATTACCAATACGGTGAAGCAGGACGTCAGATATATGATTTCTTCTGGAACGAGTTCGCGGATTGGTACGTAGAAATTGCCAAGATACAACTCAAAGAAGGCGGAGATCGAGGTTTTTATACAGCACAAACCTTAGTGAGAATCCTGGATACAAGCCTGCGTCTTTTACATCCCTTTATTCCATTTGTCACGGAAGAACTCTGGCAGCACCTTAAGGCGCGTGCTAACGACCTTAGTGAGTCGTTTGCTCCAGGCAATGGTTGGTCTGAAGCATTGATTATTGCCCCTTGGCCAAAATCCAAAGAACAAGAAGGCTGGGAGGCAAAAAAAATCGCCGACTTCAACTTAATCATGGATGTTGTCCGTGGGATTCGCAATCTAAGAGCAGAGAAAGAAATCAAGCCCAACAAACGCATTTCTGCAATTATTGTCGCCCATAATCATTTTGAGGTTTTCAAGGATCAAGTACGCTCAATTGGAGAATTAGCGCGATTGAACCCAACGGATTTTACGATAGTCAAAGAATTGGAATTCAAGCCTGATGATCATATTGCGCTTGTCATTGGGGCAATTGATATTTACCTGCCACTTTCTGGGCTTATCAATATCGAGGAGGAGCAAACACGCCTGAAAAAAGCCCTCTCAGAAGCC
>DUEG01000004.1 GCA_011176615.1 Anaerolineae bacterium
TGGTTGTGCTTGGATACGAAAACACTCTTCCAGTGACAATGGAAGACATGCTCCATCATTGTAAAGCAGTTGCTCGTGGAGCAAAATATGCTTTATTGATTGGGGATATGCCCTTCATGTCTTACCACATCTCAGCCGAACAAGCAGTTAGAAATGCTGGTCGTTTTCTCCAAGAAGCGGGGATGGATACTGTGAAACTGGAAGGTGGTCGTGCCCGTGCTCAAACGATAAAAGCAATTGTAAGCGCTGGCATTCCGGTAATGGGTCATATCGGTTTAACTCCCCAAAGCGTCAATCAATTCGGTGGCTTTCGGATTCAAGGGAAAACAGCAAAGGCTGCTAAGGAAATATTCCTTGATGCTATCGCACTTCAGGAAGCGGGGTGTTACGCCCTTGTTTTAGAATCGATACCATACAAAATCGCTCAATTTATCACAAAAAAACTTGATATTCCTACGATCGGTATCGGCGCAGGTGCATATTGCGATGGTCAAGTCTTAGTAACCCATGATATGCTAGGAATGTTCGATCGCTTCACGCCAAAATTCGCCAAACAATATGCGAATTTGGGTCAACTCATGAGAGATTCATTTTCAAGGTATAAACAGGATGTAGAAAAAAGTGAGTTTCCCTCATTGGAATATTCTTATGATATTACTAACGATGAATGGAAAAAATTTCTTGATTTAGTAGAATGAAAAAACCCATGCAGAATTCGAAAAAACCATCAATCTTGATTGTGGGTACGGGTGCAATGGCATGCTTGTTCGCATCACTTTTCGCTCAGTGGAATATAAATGTTTCCATGCTTGGATCTTGGAAGCAAGCCATTAACAATATCAACAAGAATGGTGTAAAACTCACGGATTTGAAGAAAAAAACTCACGCTTATCATGCTTTTGCTTCTGACAATCCTGAGGATTTTGTTTCCGCGAAAGTTGCTCTTGTCCTTGTCAAATCCTGGCAGACAAAAAGAGCCGCTGAACAATTAAATACCTGCCTTGCGGACGATGGCGTTTGTATAACCTTACAAAACGGATTGGGAAATGACATAATTCTTTCAAGTGTACTCGGTAAGCATCGTATCATTCGCGGAATTACAACATATGGAGCCACAATTATAGAACCGGGATGGATTCAACTGGGAGGAATTGGAGAAATAATTATCGAAAAATACCCTATTTCCCCCCCACTTTATGATCTCTTACAACAAACAAACTTACCTTATAAAATTTCAGAGGACATTGAAAAAGATATCTGGGAAAAATTACTCATCAATGCCACCATTAACCCACTTACAGCAATTTTAGATATTCAGAACGGGGATTTGTTAAAATTTCCCTATACAAAAAGAATTCTTAAATCAATTATCACTGAGGTCATCCAAGTCGCGCATACGCAGAACATTAACTTCTCTCCCGACAAGCAATATAAAAGAGTAATTGACGTTTTAGAAATGACAAGTCATAATCGGTCTTCAATGCTTCAAGACATAGATCGCCATGCCCCAACTGAAATCGAAAACATCAATGGTGCAATCGTTCGTTTAGGGGAAGCGAAGCACATTAATACTCCAGTAAACCAATCGCTTGTAGATTTGGTAAAAACGATCGCTCAGATCAGGCATTCATTATGAAAGGTAATTAACTATGAAAATAATAACAAATCTATCAGAATTGATTGAAATTCGGAAAAATCTTTCTGAACCTGTAGGATTTGTTCCCACAATGGGATACCTACACGAAGGACATCTTTCTTTGGTTCGTCAAGCCAAACAAGATTGTAATAATGTAATCGTAAGTATTTTCGTTAATCCCACACAATTCGGACCGAATGAGGATTTGAATTCTTATCCGAGAGACTTAGAAAGAGATTGTTCTCTCTTGCGAGAGGTTGGCACAGATGTCGTTTGGATTCCAGAAACCAATGAAATGTATCCAGAAAATTTTCAAACCTGGGTGATCGTTAACAACCTTACAAAACCTCTGGAGGGCGCGAGAAGACCAGACCATTTCCGAGGCGTAACAACGATTGTAGCAAAATTGTTTAATGCCGTTCAACCAAACAAGGCATATTTTGGTCAAAAAGATGCCCAACAAGCCATCGTTATCAAGAGAATGGTAAAAGATCTAAATTACCCAATTGATATCGTTGTTTGTCCAATTGTCCGAGAACCAGACGGTCTTGCAATGTCAAGCCGGAATACTTATCTTTCTGAAGATGAACGAAATGCTGCAACTGTACTCTATCGTGGATTAAATGCTGCAAAAGATCTCTTTGAACGCGGCGTACACGATGCCGACAAGATCCGCACTATCGTGAGAAAAACCATTGAAGCGGAACCGTTGGCAAAATTGCAATATGTATCTTGTGCTGACCCGCATACGCTAGAAGAACTAGTTGGTGAATTCAGTCAAAGCCTCTTATCCATTGCGGTTTTCGTTGGTAAAACAAGGCTTATTGACAATATCGTTTTGCAGAAGAAGAATTAGGTAGTGAAATTAAAACAAAATCGTCATTCTAATTAATTAAAACTGGTCACCTTTCAATCATGTTAATGAATTATGCCATGTCCAAGAAAAGAAAAAATACATGCCTCGGTGAACAATCGTGCCTTCAGATATGTATGCTATAACGACGAAGAACGAAAAACAAAATCCCTTGGTGGCACTTTTGCACAGAAGTTATAGGAGAGATTACAAAATCAAAGGTGATTTCATGCATTTTTCCTCGTACTCGTAACTAAATATTTCCATATGGGTTTTATACTTATGAAATTGAGTTAAGAGGAATTGAATATTTTTGCTTATTAATTCATTAATATACTAACTTTTTTGGAGGAAATTATGACTGAACAACCTGTTTCACCTGAAATAACAAGCGACGACAAATTGTGGGCTGCCCTTGGCTATCCAATCCCTTTGATATCCATTATCGTGCTTTTTATGGAAGAGAAGAAGGATCGCCCTTTTCTTAGATTCCATGCTATTCAATCAATCGCCTTTAATGTTGTCTTATGGGTTTTGATTCTTATCGTAAGTGCAGTAACCCTAGGAATTGGGGCAGTATGTGCTCCTCTTCTTTGGTTAGTAACCCTATGGCCAGCATTTGATTCATACAATGGCAAATATACCGAAATTCCAGTCCTTACCAACTTTATAAAGAACCAGGGATGGATTGAATCTAAATAAAAGCTTGAAATTTTTCAGTTGCTAATCACCACAAACTTCGTAAAAAAGGGACTATACCCATTTATTGGTATAGTCTCTTTGGTTTCCTTTTCAACTTCAACATTGTTTACCACCAAAATAATTTACAAACAAACAATTTTATATTATTCCCTTGACTTTTAGATTATCTCCTTGTAGAATGAAATTGTAAAAATTTAACAAGTTTTGGGGAGAGACCCACTTATGGGCACCGAAGGGGCAAACTATCATTGTATAGCGAAACTCTCAGGTAAAAGGACCCAATGCTTGAATATCCCTGGAAAGGCGCAAGATCATATCATATGATGTTGGCACCGAAGGGGCAAGTGTCAGTGACTATACTGGCTCGAATCTCTCAGGTTAACGACAGGGGCACATGCTACCATTAAACGCGTGTGCTCTTTTTTATTAAACCAAACTAAATGGGTAGAGGAGGTATCTAGATGAAAGTTCCGGATGATTTGAAATTTACAAAAAATGATGAATGGATTAGAGTTGACGGTGAAATTGGTACTATAGGAATTACAGATTATGCGCAAGATTCACTTTCCGATATTGTTTTTATTGAATTTTTAGTAGATAAAGGTGATACTATCAACAAAGGAGAGGCCTGCGCCTCTGTAGAATCAGTTAAAGCAGCGGCTGACGTTTATATGCCTGCAAGTGGTGAGATTATTGAAATCAACGAAAGTTTAACAGACACCCCTGACTTAATCAATAGTGACCCATTTGGTGAAGCATGGATGGTGAAAGTTAAGTTATCAAATCCTAGTGAAATTGACGAATTACTTGATCCTAACGCCTACAAAACCATGGAGCACGAACATTAGAAATAGCCACTGCATGATATAAAAACAATGCTTGGATAACTAGCATTAAGGAGTTTGTATGTATATTCCACACACAGATGCTGACCGTGAAGAAATGCTCAAAACGATTGGCGTTAAAAGTCTGGAGGATCTATTTGGAAGTCTTCCAAAAGAACACCTCTTTCGTCACCTTAACCTTCCCCCTGCAATTACCGAGATGGAAGCATTTAATGAATTAAAATACATTGCTTCAGTTAATGAAACAACCGAAAACTTGACTTGCTTCTTAGGTGCAGGTGCTTATAACCACTATATTCCAGCAGCAGTCGATCAAATCCTTCGCCGTGGAGAATTCTACACAGCATACACCCCCTACCAACCCGAGATCTCTCAGGGAACTCTACAAGCAATCTTTGAATATCAAAGTCTTATTTCGGCAATAACTGGTATGGACGTATCTAATGCATCTCATTATGATGGTGCAACGGCTGTGGCTGAAGCAGTCAATATGGCATATCATCAATTCCGAGGGAAAAGAAAGAAATTTATTCTATCTCCAGGATTAAATCCTCAATACCTTGAAACGGTTCATACTTATATTCCAATTGATGGAAACCAATTTCTTGGTGAAGATTTGCCTTTAAGCTCCCCTCCCTCTGCACTCTACGACTTAATTGATGAAGAAACCGCATTGATTGTAGTGCAATACCCAGATTTCTTCGGTCGTATATACGACTACACGCAACTTATAAGAAAAGCTCATGATACCAAAACGCTCGTAGCCATTCATGTGAACCCGCTGTCACTCGGGATTCTTAAAACCCCAGGAGCAATGGATGCTGATATTGTCACCGCAGAAGGTCAACCACTCGGTATTCCATTGGCATTTGGCGGCCCATATTTGGGAATCTTTGCCTCGAAAAAAGAATATGTCCGCAAAATGGCAGGACGAATAGTTGGAGAAACGAGAGACAACAAAGGTAATCGGGGGTATGTTTTAACCTTGAGTACCCGCGAACAACATATTCGACGAGAAAAAGCAACTTCAAATATTTGTAGCAACCAAGGATTGATGACTTTAGCCGTTGCGGTTTATCTCAGCCTGCTTGGAAAGCAAGGTTTGCGACAAGTCGCTACCCTAAACTATGATAAAGCCCATTATGCCGCAGATGCTATTACATCAATACCAGGATTTGAATTAGTCTTTGATACTCCATTCTTCAATGAATTTACAATTAAATGCCCAGTATCAGCCAAGAAAATTAATGAGTATCTACTCGATAACGATATAATTGGCGGATTGGATTTGAGTGAGTATTATCCAGCGCTAAAGAATCAAATGCTCATTGCAGTAACAGAAATGATAAGCCGGGATGATATTGACGCACTTGTAGACCTGCTCTCGGAGGTGGCAAAATGACCGAACCAACTATTTTCGAACTTTCTTCTTCAGGAAGAAAAGGTTTTGAATTTCCAAAATCAGATGTTCCAAAAGCAGAATTGCCGAAAAACCTCCTTCGCGAGAATCTCCCCATTCCTGAACTCTCGGAAATGGATGTGATCCGTCATTTCACCAAAATATCACAATTAAATTATGGGGTTGATATCGGTTTCTATCCGCTGGGTTCCTGTACAATGAAGTATAACCCGAAGATCAACGAGGAAACATGCCGATTACCGGGTTTCTTGTATCTTCACCCGCTACAACCAATTGCGACCGTTCAAGGGGCATTGGGTTTAATGTACGAACTTCAAGAGTGGCTTGCAGAGATTAGTGGAATGTCTGCCGTTAGTTTGCAGCCCGCAGCAGGGGCACATGGTGAACTAACCGGTGGATTGATCATTCACGCCTATCATCAAGCCAGAAATGACAAGAAGCGTACAAAAATGTTAATCCCTGATTCCGCTCATGGGACAAACCCCGCATCATCAGCGATGAGTGGCATGCATATTGTTCAAATTCCCTCTGATCATCGCGGTAATGTTGACCTCAACGTCCTCAAAGCCGAAGCAGACGATACCCTTGCAGGTTTAATGCTCACAAATCCTAATACATTGGGTCTCTTTGATGAACACCTAAAAGAAATCATCGAGATTGTTCACAATGCCGGTGGATTAGTATACGGCGATGGCGCAAACCTGAACGCATTACTTGGAATTTCCAGACCAGGAGATTTTGGGACGGATATTTTACACTTTAACCTTCACAAAACATTCTCGACACCACATGGTGGTGGTGGACCTGGTTCAGGACCTGTTGGTGTCGCAAAACATCTCGTAGATTTTCTACCCAATCCAATTGTGACTAAAATTGAAGAGGGAACCAACGACAATCCACCCTTGTATGGATTTCTTAAACCAGCCAAAACCATCGGTAGGGTCAAATCATTCCACGGACATTTTGGAGTCATCGTTCGTGCTTTCACATACATTATGATGAATGGCGATGAAGGATTGCGAGAGATATCTGAACACGCCGTGCTTAATGCCAACTATATCCAAGCAAGGATTCGAGATAGTTACACAGTACCTTACGATCGCATTTGCATGCACGAATTCGTTGCTGAAGGTCGTTGGCAGGATGCCCCAGAAGTCCACGCGCTTGATGTTGCAAAACGTCTCATGGATTATGGTTTTCACCCACCCACGAACTATTTCCCACTAATCGTCCATGAAGCACTGATGATTGAACCAACTGAAACAGAAAACAAAGAGACTTTGGATGCGTTTTCCGACGCACTTATCAAAATCGCCAAAGAAGCGCACGAAAATCCTGAAATACTCAAAAGCGCGCCCCATTCAACACCAGTAGGACGTTTAGACGAAGTCCGTGCTGCCCGCGATATGATCCTCACCTGCACTTTTCCGGAAGTTTCAGAATAAGCAAGGAAAGAACAAAAATTTATATACTATTTGCAGATTGATTTTTCGTGTGTAAAATTCTCGCCTTCAGGCAAATGTCTGAAGGCGTTTTTTTTAGTGATAAAATATATTTCCCCATTTTGAATCCAAGGAATTATTCAAATATGATAAAACAATCGCGATTTAAAATAACCCAGCCAAGAACGACTATCGAAATCCACCTCGACGATGGAAGTGTACTTACTGGTCCACGCGGGGCTACCGTAGAGGAGATTTTAAAAGCAGTGGAGCGTCCCAACCAGCCGCCCATTGTCGGGGCAATTGTAAATAATCAGTTGCGAGAACTGACTTATACAATATCCATGGACGCAAATATAAAACCTGTAACCATGGCACAAGCAGACGGTATGCGGTTCTATCGGCGATCTCTAACATTCCTACTAGAAGCCGCTTTTTATGATTTGTTTCCAAATGCAACCCTTGCAATTGATCACTCGGTATCATCTGGTGGATATTTCTGTCAGGTATATGACAGAGCGCCATTAGATGAAGAAGATTTAAGTTCTTGTGAAGCGAGGATGCGAGCGCTTGTCGCCGAAGATCTACCATTTATCCGCCATGAAGTGCCGCTTAACGAAGCCATTGAGTACTTTAAATCGATAAATCAATTTGACAAAGTCAGGTTACTCGCTCATAGGAAAAAAAAATACTTGGTTTTATACAGCCTAGGTAAACACAAAGATTACCATCACGGATATATGGTCCCATCCACCGGCTACTTGAAATGGTTTGCATTAACAAAGGCTAGTGATGGTTTCACGCTTCGCTTCCCTAGGCGCTTTCGTCCGACAGAAATTTTACCTATCTCTGCTTATCCTAAACTGTTAGAGACTTTCCAACAATATGGCTCATGGCTTCAGCATTTGGGGATTGATGATGTTGGCGCATTGAACGATACAATTCAATCCGGACGAATCCAGGAAGCGATACAAATAGCAGAGGCATTTCACGAACAACGTATTGCAGAAATTGCTGGGTATATTGCTAAACTTAGCAAAAATGTCCACATTGTGCTGATTGCTGGTCCATCATCTTCTGGAAAAACTACATTCTCCAAACGTCTTTCAATTCATTTACTTGCCCTCGGAATTTCCCCATATCCTCTTGAACTTGATAACTATTTCGTCGACCGAGAACTGACGCCACGCGATGAAAATGGCAAGTATGATTTTGAATCCATCAAAGCGCTAGATCGCAAGCAACTATGCTCTGATTTGGAACATTTAATTAATGGCGATGAAGTTCAACTGCCAA
The DNA here is from genome assembly GCA_011176615.1 of Anaerolineae bacterium. Classification (GTDB taxonomy): domain Bacteria; phylum Chloroflexota; class Anaerolineae; order Anaerolineales; family UBA11858; genus G519. The sequence goes on from DUEG01000004.1 coordinate 8,195, forward strand.
AGTATAATTTCTTGGAGGGGAAACAAGAAACGGGAGACAAAATAAAACTGAATCCTGGACAAATCTTGATTCTTGAAGGAATTCATGGACTAAACCCCGATTTGATACCTGAAATACCTTCCAAGCAAACATTTAGAATATACGCTTCAGCCTTGACACAACTAAATCTTGATAGACACAATCGGGTGTCGACAACAGATACACGTTTAATCCGTCGTATCGTTAGGGATGCTCGAGATCGTGGTTACACCGCTGAACAAACCATCAATAACTGGGAATCCGTCCGTAGAGGTGAGAAACGTTACATCTTCCCTTATCAAGAAAATGCGGATGTAATGTTCAATTCAGCATTGGTCTATGAATTATCTGCTCTTAAACCACTTGCTGAACCTGTTTTAAGACAGGTTCCCTTCGGAACCTCTGCATACATCGAAGCAAAAAGATTATTAACATTCCTGGAGTGGTTCCTACCTATCGAGGAATACCTGATACCAGATAACTCGATACTACGGGAATTTATTGGAAGTTCGATTCTAAAAGATTTTCGATTATGGAAAGCAGGATAAATAAAAAAATAATTAGATTCTGCTTAAATGATGCTTAACAAATTCCTTGTAAGTCTCTTCAGAAACAAATTCCCCTCCCTGAATTTCTCTACTTACTAATTTCCTACTCAGGTCAAAGGTTAATTCAACATCAATAGGTTTGTAACAACCATGACTACCTATAATTGTCTTACGACAAAAATACGAATCTCTCTTTCCTTGATCACCAAATCTTATACTTAACTCATTATAGAGATCGATTCTGGTTTTTAACACTTCACCGCAATAATTACACTTAACATAAATACAATATGCTCTTTCAGCGGGTGATGGCTTTACGAGTTTTAATAATTTTTCCAAGATATTCAAACATTTTCTCCATCTTGTTTAATACTATTGTAGATTCAAAAAGGCGACAGCATAAAAAGATTCTATACCGTCGCCTTCTAAAAATCAAGCCGCCATCTCTCTACGAACAACCTTGGCAAGTCTAGCAATGCCCTCTTTTATTTTTTCTGGGGTAGCATTGGAGAAATTCATTCGCATCGTGTTCTTCCCTCCACCTAGGGGATGGAAATGCTCGCCTGGCACAAATGCTACCTTTTCATCAATCGCTTTGAATAGCAAATCTGTAGCATTCATATTCTCAGGTAGCGTTATCCATAAGAACATGCCCCCTTTCGGTTTTGTCCACTCAATTCCAGTGGGGAAATTATCTTTGAGGGCTTCTAACATAATATTCCTACGATTACCATAGACATCGCGAATGACCTCAATGTGACGGTCTAAAAATCCGTCTTTGAAAACTTCGCAGGCTATCATTTGATTAAATGTTGATGTATGAAGATCAGCGCCCTGTTTCGCTTGTACTAATTTTTTTAAAACATCTGCGGGAGCAACAACCCAGGCAAGTCTCAATCCTGGAGCCAATATTTTTGAGAAAGTATTAAGGTAAATTACGTTCCCATTAAATATATGTTTATCATCGTTTCGGTACTGACTATCTAATAAGACAATGGGTGGAATATCCTCGCCTTCATAACGTAACTTCGAGTAAGGGTCATCCTCAACGATCGGAATACCATACTTGTCCGCCAATTCAACCAAAATCTTACGCCTTTCCAATGACAAGGTCACACCTGTAGGATTTTGAAAATTCGGGAGAACATAAATGAATTTTGGTCCTTTTCGCAATGCCTCTTCCAAGGCATCGGGGACCATCCCTTGTTCATCCAACGGGACAGGGATATATTCCGCACCATAAGCGTTCCATGCCTGCAAAGCGCCAAGATAAGTGGGGGATTCAACTAAGATACGATCTCCAGGGTTGATGAAGATTTTTCCCAACAAATCAAGCGCTTGTTGGGAGCCCGTAGTGATTATAATATTATCTAGATTCACACCCATTCCACCCCTGTCTGTCATACTAACGAGCATCTCCCTAAGGGGTACAAAACCTTCTGTTGTACTATATTGTAATGCTTGTGGACCAAAGTCACTTAGCACTCGATTACATGCTTCATTGACTTGTTCCACTGGGAACACATCTGGGGCAGGAAGTCCACCAGCAAAAGATATTATTTCAGGGTCTTGAGCAAATTTCAATATCTCACGAATGATCGAACTCGACATTCTCTGCGTACGCAGTGCATAACGATATTCCCACGGGGTAATCATAAAACACTCCTATCATATAAGTTTAATTTTAAAGGACAAACCGGCACGTTTTCACGTGCCAGCAAATCCTAAACCAATTCACAATTTCGGAAACCTACTAAGGATAGTAGCCGAAGAAGGTAATATGATTCTATCACCAAAGTGTAACTCGGCTGGGGATTTATTGGTCTTCGGCGGTGCGCCCTGAAAGATATAAATTTCTGTATCTTTGTCCGTAAAATTTTTATTAACAAATGCCTGTCCCAGCAAATAACCTTCTTTATCTACCGCGCAACTTGTAACCACTCCAATGACCTTGCCGCGCCGCTCAACAACAGGATCGCCATGGTGTGCCATACGAACACCTTTTTCATTGAAACGGAATCGAACCACTTCACCTGTACGCTCGCTTTCTTTTTTCAAATACGCTTCCCGTCCAATAAACCATGGCTTATATGTCTTCACATAAGACCCAAAACCTGCATCTGCCACGCTCAAATTCAAATCGCCACCCATCTCATTTCCATATAGTGGCAATCCCGCTTCTGTACGGAGCGAGTCTCTTGCGCCTAATCCACACGGTTTTAGTCCATATTTCTCTCCAGCTTTTAGAAGGGCTTCAAAAAGATCTTTTGCTTTGTCCGGGTGAACAAATAATTCAAAAGCCATTTTCTCACCCGTATACCCAGTTCGCGAGACAATCAAATCAAAACCCCCGACAAAGGCATCACACAAGTTCGTTCTGTTTAGTTTTAATATTTTTTTACGCGCTTCATTATCAGCGCCCAATGCTAATAGAATATCTCGCGATCGAGGTCCTTGCAGAGCAATATCAACGCGCATATCATCCCCCTCTTTTGGATCACGCAAATTTCTTAAGACAACTCCTCGACCAAATGCCTTTGACCAAGGTCGCACTTTATCCACCAGCACCTTCCCCTCACGAACAGCATTTAACCATTTCCAGTCTTTATCATCATTGGATGCATTGACAACCACCAAGTATTTATCTTTATCTCGATGATAAATCAAGAGATCATCAATCACATTTGCGTCAGGATCTAAGAAATGGGTGTATAACGACTCACCTACAGCCAATGAACTTATATCGTTTCCACAAACACTGTCCAAAAAGGTCATCGCATCAGGTCCTTCTGCCTGATAAACGCCCATATGTGCAACATCAAAGAGCCCTGCTGTATTGCGTACAGCAAGATGTTCATCGACAACAGACGAGTACCATACTGGCATCTCCCACCCAGCAAATGTCACCATCTTCGCGCCTAATTCAACATGTAAATTGTAAAGCGGCGTGCGTTGCAGTTTCGCTTCAGGTTCAACATACTCAAATGATGGCAGGGGTTCCCCCTTCCGATTCTCTATTCCAATAAAGTATGGTTTCGAATATCCTTTTGAAATCGGATTATCTTTCTTGTCGCCCATCTGTTTTTCAGTGGGCTCATCTTTTGATGGGACTACAGCCACTGGACCAGGTATTTTTCTTGATATATCCTCACCAATTTTTATATACCCATCAGATATATCTGTTAACCACACAGCAACCAAAGACCCCTGTGAGGCAGGTACACTCAACTGAAATAGGAAATCATCTTTGACCGTGAGCATTCCTTCAATGCTTCCATCTGGGGTATTTATTGTTGTCGGTTGAGTATCTCCGGATTTCATTTCATCAATACTTACACTAAGAACATAATTCAAATATTCTCTAACTTTTACCCCGCGAATATCAAAAGTAATCCAATCCCCTTTATACGTTTGATCAAGATAATAATAGTGACCCACGTGGCTTTGTATCGGTTCAAAATCTATTCCTGCAGATAACGCAAGATTACGTGCCTTGATTTTATTTTGTTCAAGAACGTCAAAATCAACTTTCGCACGTAATTTTCTGCCCTGATAGAATGGTTTTGTCGCAGTCAGAACATCTCCGATAATATCAGCCAGAACTGTCATTTCCTTTTCTTTGAACCCGCGTTGGGTAACCCAAGGTGTTCCCATTCTAATTCCTGATGGATTTCTTGCCGATTTGTCTCCAGGGATTGTGTTGCGGTTGACGACTATTCCAGCGATATCAAGGATCCTTGCTGCCATATCGCCAGTTAGCCAAGCACCATGCTCGCCAGTGATTGATCTGAGATTCAAGTTCATTAAATGCGTATTTGTTCCACCAAAAGCAATGCTTAAACCACGTTTTTCTAAATGGTCAGTAAATACCTTGCAATTTGTCAGGATCTGCTTCTGCAAAGCCTTAAACTGAGGGGTTTTTGCTAATTTAAAAGCAACAGCCATCGCCGTAAAAACATTCACATGAGGTCCACCCTGCTCGCCTGGAAAAACAGCGCGATCTAACTTGCGCGCTAATGTTTTATGAGGCGTTAGAATGATTGCGCCTCTTGGACCACAGAGCGTTTTATGAGTAGTAAATGTAATCACATCCGCGTAACCTACGGGCGATGGATAAACACCCGCAGCAACTAGTCCAGCCACATGAGCAATATCTGCGAACAAGTATGCTCCAACTTTGTCAGCAATGGCACGGAACTTTTCCCAATCCAATTTCCAGGGGTAAGAAGAAACCCCCGCTATGATCATCTTAGGTTTATGTTCAAGTGCAAGGGCTTCGACTTCATCATAGTCAATTTGCTCTGTATTCTTGTCCACAGAATAGGAAACGATATTGTAATACTGTCCAGAGCGATTTACTGGCGATCCATGCGATAGATGCCCCCCTACTAACAAATTCATCCCCATCACCGTGTCACCCAATTCGACCAATGCATGATAGACCGCATTATTTGCCGGCCCTCCAGATAGGGCTTGAACATTCACATATAAATCATCAGCGTTCAAGCCATTCGTGGCGAAAACCTCAGCACACCTTCTTCTCGCTAATTCTTCAGCGATATCTGCAAATTCAACACCCTTGTAATATCGGGGGTCTGAGAACCGTCGAAACTCAGCCAACCTTAAGTCGTAATCTAGGATCTCTTCTTCTGAAAATTTTCGGGATGATCGATATGGATAACCTTCCGCATAAATATTCTGAAATGGGGAAGCCAAAGCTTCCCGCACAGCAATTGGGCTAGAGCTTTCACTTGGGACAAGTATAATCTTCCGATATTGTCTTTCCCCCTCAATATTTGACAGAAAATTCACATCTGGATCAATCTCCGATAAAGGTCCTCTGAAAAGGAAATCTGGCATTTTTTTATCTCCCTAAAAGAAATTATGTTGAATACATTTCAATTGTCTGACAACTTCATTTTAGTATTTTGAAACAATAAGGTCAAGTAACAAATGATACCCTTCTCAAAGATTAGTATCCAGTTGTTCAGGTTTTTTCTGTAATTATCTCATCCTTTTAAAAAAGAAATAATTTTGGGATTGGCTTCTTCAGGATGCTCGTAATGTGGTATATGCCCGCTATTCTCTATTAATAAGTGTTCAGCATTTGGGATTTCTTTTAAGAATAAATCCAAATGCTCATAAGGTACAGCCTTATCTTCCTTTCCCCAAATTATCAATACATCTTTCCCTAAATGACCAATTTTTTTGAATTCTTCCGTAAAATCTTGCAACATTCCATTTCGAATAGTAGATAACAAGGCGCGTTTAAAGCCTCTATACTGCATTTGCTCTCTGTAACGTTCAAGGAAGACATTAATTTCCTTCTGATCGAAAAAATCCGCTGCAATTCCCTCTACAAGTTTTCCATTGCCAACAAGACTAAAAGCAATCTCACCTATTATCGGAGCCATAAGAAAGCGAAAATACCAGGGAGTATTAATTAGATGTCCTGCTGAGTCTATTAAAACAATCTTATCCACAAGATCTGGATATTGATTCGTAAAACAAGCCACGATGATACCGCCTAACGACAAACCCACCAAGTTCACAGGTGTTGATAAAGATAAGTTATCAATTAGCCCATACAATTGTTTTGTGAAAAGATTTACATCATTTTTTAATTTTGGTCTATCTGAATATCCCCGTCCAAATAGATCGTAACGCAAAACATTGAAGCCTGTATTTCTGAGTGCATCAAACGTAGGGTCCCACACATAATAAGGTACCGAAAAACCATGGACAAGAATTACGGGAGAATTTTTTATTACCCCCGCCATTTCATAATGGGTAATTCCATCTGATAATCTGATGAATTTACCGGGCGCGGTATCTCTTACCTGTGAGTTTATTGATTTAGTTTCCCCTCGGTATGGGAAGAAATGCATCTGAAATTTCTCGACAAAATTTTTAATCTCTATATTTTCCCTAAACCTCTCAATACGCGTTCAGGAGTTAGAGGAAATTCGTCAAAATAAATACCTATCGCATCATAGACTGCATCTATTATCGCAGGTGCGGTTGGAAGAAATGGCATCTCTCCCATTCCCCGTGCTCCCCAAGGTCCTCTCGGATCTGGATATTCCAGAATTACCGATTGAATCCTATCCGGGATATCTAAGATACCCGGAACCAGATAGGTCGAGAGATCAGGCGTGAGAACATAACCGTTTTTCTCGACAAAGTTTTCCAAAATTGTGTAGCCAATCGCCTGGACAACAGCCCCTTCAATCTGTCCTTCAACTTGTTGAGGATTAATCGCTCTTCCAACATCATCTACCGATATTACATTACGTATGAAAATCTGACCAGTATCTGTATCAACATCTAAAGAGACTGCTTGCGCAACATATCCATATGCGAAATTGGGTGTTGATTTTCCTGTTTCTGAATCATATGGGGTTGTCTTCGGAGGCCAATACTGATATCGTCCAATGGCTGGGCGCTCCCCGTCATTCCATTTTTCTAGTGCCAGATTAGCCGCGCCCCTTATGGAATTACCCGCCATAAAGGTCATTCTAGATGCAGAAACGCTACCTGAATTATCTGTATTGGCTGTATCTGAAACGATTAATTCAACTTGCCCGTATGGAACACCAATCGCTTCCGCTACCATCTGAGCAATTACCGTATGCGTTCCTTGCCCCACCTCTGCAGCAGCGTGGCGAACAACCACTCGATCTATGTCGGTTTTTCCATACAACTCAATTGTCGCCCACGCATTCTCCGGTGCCCCAAAAGAAAATCCTACATTTTTATAACCACATGCAAAACCCAAACCTCTTTTAAGGTTAGATTCTCTTGGTTGTGAGATATGAGGTTTTATCCATCCACTATCTCCCTTAACCCAACCTGCTTCCTGGGCGCATTTCTCAACTACCTGTGGCATGCTCACCACCGGTGGCAATGGCGTGCCAACTGATAATAACGAGCCTTCCCTGAGCACATTCTTCATGCGGATTTCGACTGGATCCATTCCAAGTGCATCCGCTAATTTATTCATTTGTGCCTCAGCAGCGAAAAGACCTTGTGGACCACCAAATCCCCGAAAAGCCCCTCCAGGGATATTGTTCGTATAAACAGCATATCCATCAACTTTTACATTGGGAATCTCATAAGGTCCTGTACACATTAAGGTTGCGTTACCAAGAACCTTAGTAGATGTATAAGCATATGCACCCCCGTCCTCAACTAACTCTACATCAGCGGCGATGACTCTTCCATCTTTCGTCGCCCCCCATCGAGTTCGGATCACATAAGGGTGCCTTTTATGATGACCAATGATCGATTCTTCACGACTCCAGACAATTTTTACTGGTCTATCGATATTATGTTGTTGAAGCCACAAAACAGCCAACCCTAATACAATTTGCACAGACATATCCTCGCGTCCGCCAAACGCCCCCCCAATAGCAGGGTATATGACGCGCACTTTTTCTTCAGGTAATCCTAAAGCATGGGCAATTTGTTCTTGGTCTTCATGAGCCCATTGTCCCCCAACGACCACCGTGACACGACCCTTCTCGTCAATGTATCCAATACCCGCTTCTGGTTGTAAAAAGACATGCTCTTGAACGGGTGTTCGAAATTCGCTTTCAACAACAACATCAGCGTGTGAAAACCCTTCCTCCCAATCCCCTTTTCTTATTCGGTAATGGCAAAAGATATTCGAATCCTTATCGGGGTGGAGTAAAAGGGCATCTTTTTTCATTGAAACTAATGGATCTGTAATAACTGGCAAGTCATCATAGATAACTTTAATTTGTTTTCTGGCTTTGATAGCAATTTCTTCAGATTCAGCAATAACTAACGCCACTTGATCGCCCACAAAACGCACATGGTCAGCATACGGTTTGCTAGAACCTGGCCCGCATAACACTGGTTGATCCGGCATAACCAAACCATATTCATTTACCGGCACATCCTTAGCTGTCAGAACCGCCACAACGCCTTTAATAGTTTCGGCTTTGCTTATATCGATTTCACGAATAATTGCATGGGGGTGTTCAGCAAATAAGACCTTCATGTAAAGTTGGTTTGGATAATTAAAATCCCCAGGATACGATGCTTTCCCTGTAACTTTATCCAAAGCATCTACTCGTCGAATTGATTTACCAATGCTTTGCATATAACGCTCCCTAGTTAAATGACCTACTTTCCAGACAACCTGCTGCGTTCATAATTTAATATCCTTCGTAGAATTGCAACCGTCGTCGCATATGTTGGATCCATCCCGAAGTATGACAGCGTTCCAACACCAAGATTTTTCCCTTTGCTCAAAGGAGTATCTGAAGCATAATGTAATATTCCTAAATCAAAAGGTAATTTATATAGATTCACGATCTCGTCACTTGGGTGGCGCTTTGGTCGATACATTTCATAAATTGCAGATAAAAATGGCCCTGCTTCCATCTCAATAACGGTGTACCCCTCTCGATAAAACACATCCATATAGGTAGCATTTTGCAAGAATGTGCCTCTAACTGATACCGCTTTTTGGTTATCCAGAACTGAGCTGTAAACCAGGAAAGGCACTACATCTTTTGCCTCGAACGCATTTGAAAATATATATGTATTCAGAGAATGTTCATCATGGACAACATTTGGAATCAGAACATCCCCTATCGCTCCATTTAGCGTTGCTGATTTCCCCATAATATAAACCCCGAGAACATTTCCAACGTGGTCAGACACCTCACTTAGTATGTTATATGCCGCTAGTCCTAAGGGATAGTCTATATTTAATATTAATGCATCGCTTTTCGCCAAGATTCCATAGTCTCCCTCGTATAAACGCGGATCCATTCTATTGGGATTAAGTTTGGACAAATTAATAACTTGGGAATCGACGTCAAAAAAATGTTTACTATTAATTCTAACGATCCCGCCATCTATTTCAAATTGATTTCGTTTTTCCTTTAATCTTCCGCCCTCTTCAGTTTGCATATATTTTTTTAAAGCATAATAAAGAAAATTCTCTTGACTTGAGGGAACGCTTTGTGTCTGAATATCCTCCCATTCCTTTTTTAAACCTTGATCACCGGAAAGATTAAGATAGTCTATCAAATCCTGTTGTATCGATAATGCAAACCCAGAGAGCAAATTTACCAAACTATGTATATTGCTGGAAACAAAATATACTGGTCTATCCCGTAGGTCAGGATAATGATCTTCGATATTGTTCCACCAGGAATGGGTTGCTCTTCTATACTCACTTAAAGAACCGCTAAGGAGACGAATATTTAATCGTAATTCTTTCTGTCTTACTTGTATAATATTTTCAACAAACTCATCTCCCCATATCTTTTTTAGCCTGAGAATATCTTCTATTGACATTTTTAAGAATTCTGCCAATTGAGGTAGATTTCCTTCGTCATTAATTTTTTTATCGGAAAAAAATGTTTCAGGAATAGAAATTAACAACCTGTGTAATTTGTTCCACTCTATTTGATATGCTGTTAACATCGGGACAATATCGTCAATATCAGACCTACTTGCAATCACGCATGCGAGAATTTCCTTCCCATCGTAAAAACATCGCCGTCGACGTGCGACTGCTGACACAGATTGCCAGTCCTCAACATTACCAACACCCCCTCTCATAAAAACTTTTGCGCTCTGCCCTAATACAATTACTCTGGCATTTTTAACACAATCAGGCAGACGCAATAAACTATAAATGAAAGCCGATAAATCAGGATTAATATTCCTTACTCCTGTGTGAAGTAAGGAGTTCATACCCGAATGCACTTCTTCTAATGTCTTAACCTGTACTTCTGAAGTCGAGCGCAAAAGAGAATAATATGTTCGTAAATATAATTCGACTTCTTCTGATGCTGTATAAGGTACGGTGCGTTCCATCATGATCTAATTATAATCGCAAGCATAAAGGTTTCCTTTTAAACTTCTACCAGAATTAAACGATTTTTTTATCGTTTCCTACGCCTTACTTTCTTGGGAGGCGGAGCATCCAAAGGACCATAACGCGGTGGACCAATGATCCGATAGAAGAGTGCATAAATAGTAAATATAACAGTAAAGCCCAGAATAACAAGCAATCCAGTTGAAACAAGATACGCATACAGAAATGGATATTGCGAGGGACCGGTTAATTCATGTGGAATCATAATCCATTGATGTAATTCATTTGCATCTACGATAAGTACGGATCCAGCATAAGAAATAATTGGCAAGAGAACAATTAATAAACAACCTATCCCTCGCCAAATCGGATGAACTTGCGTTTTAGGTTTTTCGTCTTGTCTAACATCATATCTTCGATGCATACTCATTATGTGCTACTCCCTTGCAGCCTTTTCAATCGCATTTACAATTTTATAGTATCCAGTGCAGCGACAAATATTACCCGTAATTGCTTGGCGAATCTCATCGCGCGTTGGATGATCTCGCTCCTCCAATAATTTCTCCGCTGACATGATAAAACCAGGAATACAATAACCACATTGTACTGCTCCTTCATGAACGAACGCTTCCTGAATGTGACTTAGATTTTCCTTGTTCCCCACACCTTCAATGGTCACAATCTCAGCATTATGTGCTCGTGGAGCAGGAACAAGACAACTCATAACAGCAATACCGTCTAAAAAGACAGTACAAGCCCCACATTCTCCTTCATCACAACCTTCTTTTGTCCCCACTAAGCCAGCATCCTCACGTAATAACCGAAGCAATGTTTTTTTATAACCGGTTTTGAACTCGTATTGTCTGCCATTAATGGTCGTCTGTATTAACTGCTTGCCATCATGGAGTGAGGAGTTCCGCAGATCAGGTAAAAGTCCTTTGGTCTTTGACCCCCATAATAATACAGGATTACTAGGAAGAGAATCGTTCTCCTTTCGTTCCCAAATCGACCGAAGACTACGGTTAACCAAAACACGCACCATTTCTCTCCTATACTCAGCAGAGCCGCGAACATCAGTTATCGGTTGCGCAGATTCCATCGCTAGTTTTGCGGTATTCTGAATAACGGATTCGGAGAGGTATTCACTGCGGATATTATTTTCAGCATTTAATGCACGAATGATTGTAGGAGCGACAGCGCCCAGCGTAATCGAGGCTTCCTTAACAAATGGATTCCTATTTCCTTTATCCTCTGTATCAAGGATTACCGCAACATTTACAACTGAGATTGCCTGAGCCCGTCTTAATCCCAGTTTCATGAACATTCCATGTTGATTTGTACTCATCGCGGGAAATTTAATATCGACCAACATTTCATCAGATCGCAATACTGTTTTTCGCACTCCCAGATAAAATTCCTTAAGTGGAACCACGCGCTCACCTTTTGTTGAACGTAAAACAACCTGAGCATCCATAGCCATGAGCGGTGTTATCGTATCATTTGCTGGGGACGCTGTAATTAAATTCCCCGCAACTGTTCCTCGATTTCTAATTTGAGGAGCGCCAACCTTCCATGATGCTTGAGCAAGCGGAAGCCCCCGTTCTCGGATCAATTTCGATGACACGCAATGGTTGTGAGTAACCATTGGGCCCAAGTGAATCCAATCATCTTCATCAATACTTATCCCCTCCAGACCAGATATTCTGGATACATCAATTATTACATCTATTCCAGTACGGATACCCCGCTCAAGTTCTAGGATTAAATCTGTAGCGCCAGCAACAATCCTTGCTTGATCACCATATTCTGCTAAAGTTCTTACGACCTCATCAACATTAGTTGCATTGATATATTTGTTCCACATCTATGTTCTCCAAAATGGGATGTTAGTTATTTATTCCTGATATCGCAGTTGCATTTTCATCATTTATCATCAGATATAACATCATGCCTGCTAATTAACTCAAAAATAATTTCGTTACTCATTCGTTCAAACACTCTAAGCATGCTCTATTAACTTTCTAATAAACCCAAAAACAATGGTAACAACTGTTTCTTTCGCGAAACAACGCCTTTTGCTTTTCGAATACCATACCCAATTGTTGGATATGGCAAATCATCGAACAAAGGGGGAAATGGTTGCGTAAAAATAAGATCAGACGATCCTCTGACAACATCCGTAACCATAAGCATTGCAAATTCGAGCCCCTTTGTGTCTCGTAAATTCAATAATGCTTTCTTTAACGGTTCCAAATGTTCTTGTAGTTGTAATAAATTAGTCACTTCAACCTGTGCAATCGCAAATTTAATACCTCCTGCTTCATACATCTTCATGTCTGATTGAACTATTTCATTCGGATCGCGCGTTTCAAGCCCTGCGCCAGATTTTAGAACTGCATCACTATAAGTTTCGAGTGTTTCCCCCTTCAATGGACTGTCCCAAGCAAATGCCCAGCGGCTTAATCTTTCCGCTGCTTCCCTATCCCTTTCTATCGTTGTTGGAGAGGTTAGAAAAAGCGTATCAGAGACAAGTCCTGCTAATAATAATCCTGCTATTTCCGAGGGTGCGCTTAAACCCGCTTCCTCAATCCTTTCTGAAACCAATGTGCTCGTACTACCAACGACATCTACTGTAAACCGTATTGGTAAGCGCGTTGAATGATTCCCTAAACGATGGTGATCCAGGATTTCCAATAATTCGGCTTCTTCGATTGAACCCAATGCTTGTTCCACCTCATTATGATCGACCAAAATAAGCCTTAAACGAGGTGGATTTAGGAGATCCCGTTGACGGCAAACACCTTGGTACTTACCCTTATCATCTACTACAAGGAAATAATTTCTTTCTTCTCTCAAGATCCTTTTTAAAGCATCTCGAATTCGTGTACCAGACTGAAATCGAGGAACATCCATGTCTGCTGCATTGTGAGAGGGCAGATCCAATATCTCGGAAATCCGCATTTCTTGTCTTTTTGGTTGAAGTCCAACGAGGTCGCCAAAAAACGAGAAAAGGGTTAACCCTGTGATCAATCCAGAAGGTGACCCATCCTCATTAACCACAGGAGCAATACCCCCTGTTCGACTAGCAATTGCCCAGGCTTCTCGGAGAGGTCTGTCAGGCAATACCGTGTCAATCCGCCGTGTAACTGACTCAAATCTTGGGGAGGCATCTGTCAAGAGAATTGGCGCCTCGAGTTTTAATCGATTTAATACCCAGGTCGTCTGCGGATTTATTGCTCCAGCACGAGCAGCAACGACATCCAAACCATCTCTTTCCTTTAGTAACCAAGCATATCCCACTGCAGAAGCGATTGAATCCGTGTCTGGATTTACATGCCCGATTACATAAATTCTTTCTTGCATAAGCTTTTCTTTAAATTGACCTTCTGTCTGAAAAATTTCGTCTAATAACTAGTATCTTTTGAAAATACACACGCAATCCCATTAACAAGCATTCGTTCATTGTCAATCATAAACTTTCCAACCCAGAGCATACAAATCCACATCATCAAACATCGATTTCGGAATATCCACTAACACAGCATCTGCCTCGGCGAGCAATTCGCCATTTTCATCCAACACTTGTGCTCTTGATGTTGCGCTGTGTGCTTTCACTTTCACAGGACGACCAATTATCCGAATCGGTTTCTCCACAGGAACAGGTTTTCGATAATGTACAGTTAATCTTGCAGTATACATAAAACGAGGGTTATTCGGATCGTTACCCATATGCACCCTGCCCAAGACTTCATCTACCATACTGGCTACAATTCCTCCATGAGCAACACCGGGATAACCCTGGTAATTTTCCGGAATAATGTGATCACAAATTACCTCGCCACTTTCTGTCTCAAAGAATTCCAAATGTAATCCTATTGGATTTTTAACCCCGCATACAAAGCAGTCCAAAGAACTCGGTTGTTTTATCAAGTCAGCCATGTTATTTCCTTATTATTGATAATCAATGAATGTAAGAGATCAAGGTGCAAATGTGTCAATTAATAATTTGACGTCACCACCAACAGGATAAAGTATCGGGCAAGTACAACCGTGATCAATATACTCTTTCACTTTAGTTCTCGCCTCTTCAGGTGTTCCCGACGCTGTTATACGGTGAATCAATTCATCCGGTACAAAATGCTTTGCATTCTGAATCTCCTCATGTGTTGCAGGCCAGCCCAGGATTGATTGTATCTTTTGAACAATATCTTTCGATACGCCTGATGCTTTCGCAATATGTGGCTGTTGGGCAAGATATTGAGTGAGCAACTCCCTTGTTGTATCTATCGCCTTATCCCGATCATTATCAACCGAACAAACGACTAGTTGCGGACGATCGAGACTATCAACTGTTCTGTCGACTGATCTTGCTCCTTCGTCCAGTAATTCAAGTGCATGATCGTTATATTCAGGAGGAACACAATAATTCAACACTACCCCATCTGCAATTTCTCCTGTCATTCTCAACATATTTGGTCCTGTGGCACCGATCATGATCGGCACATTCCTCGGTTCCCTTCTTCCATGGACCACGTCCAATTCGATACCCTCTACATTTATAAATTCTCCATGGAAAGTAACTCGTTCCATATTAAGCAAACGGCGTAAAACCAATACGGTTTCTTTCATTGCAGTTAATGGTTTTTTGCGATTTATACCAACATTTTTTGCAAGCGGATCCCACCATGCACCCAATCCACAGATAATCCTATCAGGAGCCAGGTCATCAAGCGTTAGAAATGTTGCTGCCAACAACCCAATATTACGTGTCCAGTTATTTATCACCCCTGAACCGACCTTTATCTTATTGGTCACAGCAGCATACGCAGCCATAGGTACAATTGCATCTCTCACTAGTCTTGATTCTGCTTGCCACACGGCTTCAAAACCCTTTGCTTCAGCATAGCGGACATAATCCAATCCATCACGAAGATCATGTGCATCTTGTAAATAAAGCGCAACTCTTTCCACAGCAAACTCCTTTATCATCAAAGTATATTCTAATCTAAATGCTAATATTCAACCGATCTTCAAGTATTTCGAAATCTTCCGGTACGTCTAAATCCAATGTCAATGATGGTAAGTCACAAATCTCAAGACGTGCGCCTGCTTCTTTTGCAAGTTGACAATGACGTGCAAATGAATCATCACCGAATTGATAATCAATTAAACCTATTGGACATACAAGCAATGCATTTGTCCCGCGATAATGCCGATCGGGTGCTATAACAACTACGGGGGGCTTTTTACCTTTATCCAAAAGAAATTGTACATCTTCCTTTGTAATCAACGGTAAGTCTGCTGGAAGGATCAAGACCCCACGTGTCGTGTACGATTTCGCAACGAAAGTTGCTCGTGTCAATGCAACATTTAATTCAGGTTCTCCGTTTTCCAATACTGTTTTCGCCCCGTTTTCACGAGCAATCGTTAACGTAGAATAATCTCGACTGACAACTAAAACTTGTTCTATTTCATCAATACCTCTCAAAGTTTGAATCGTATGTTGCAATAATTTTCTATTTAAAGATAACCTTTGCTCATCGGTAAATACACCAGCCAACCTGGATTTTCCACTTCGCAAAGGCTTTACAGGTACAATTGCCCACAAGGTCATTGATTAACATCCTTTCTGTAGGTTGATTTGACCTCTTTACATAAGCAAGCATTCCGCTTAAATTGTCTGGGCGATTTCTCTTGGCGAATTCAAAACCACCATCATTTTAACAGATTATTAACAAATCACAACCTCACAAAATAGTCGATTACTTCCTTAGCCAATATTCTCCGATCTTCGCGATTCCTCATCACTGTTTGGGTAACCAGTGTTTCGATCCCCATGTTTTTGATAGATGTTTCATCCTCTTTATCAACGATATCTATTGCAAACCCATTCAGAAAATCTTTATAAAGTTTTGCGACAGAAACAGAGGATGGAGAGAATCCTAACTCCTTGAACATTTTCGCCGCGGGTCCTTTCACTGCTTTTCCACCAACGATTGGTGAAACGCCGACAACTGGCACCTTCCTTAGACTTTCTCTGATACCGGCTAAGGAGATGATAGGTCCGATGCTCACCCAAGGATTCGAAGGGCAAATGATAACAAGTTCCGAATTTTCTATCATCTCTATTATACCTTCGGAAGGTCTTGCTTGATCAATACCCACAAATCGAAAACCTTTCACTACGGGTTTAAATTGTCGATGGACAAAATATTCCTGGAAAGATAGTTCTCCTTCTTCAGTAAGCACCTTTGTCGGTATTGGTTCATCGCACATTGGGAAAACATCTTGTTTAATGTCCCATTTTCGACAAAATGCCCTTGTTATTTTACTTAATGAATCACCTCTATTTAGTCTCCTCGTCCTTTCAAGGTGTGTTGCGAGATCGCGATCGCCCAATTTAAACCACATTTCTGATCCTAGTTTTTCCAATTCCTCAGCGACAAACCAGGTTTCTTCATCTCTACCCCACCCAGTTTTCGGATTTGCAATTCCAGCCAGGGTATAGCAGATAGTGTCCAAATCAGGACAAATTTTCAAACCATAATGCACAAAATCGTCTCCGGTATTAACCACTACAGATAAATCTTCTGGCGGCAGAATCATTGCTAAACCATCTACCATCTTCGCACCCCCAACACCACCTGCAAGTGCAACGACTTTCATCAGATCATTCCATATTAATTGGTCTAATTTTATAGATCACGCGTACTTCTTCGGGAGATTTTAGATTAAATACATCCTCACCTGTATATTTCTTGCATAATGCATTAATATGCTCACGCGCAGATTTTTCGGTAATCTCCACAACCTTACCCCGAATTTGAAGATAACGATACATATCCGTTGGGTCGACGATCGCAATCGCAACATATGGGTTAACCCTAATATTGGTATCCTTTACTCTCCCCTTTGCTGAATTAATTAATATATTCTCCCCATCTGTATTGAACCAAACTGGAGTGACCTGGGGTGTTCCATCATTCATAATCGTCGCTAGAAATGCAAAAGATCTCTTCTCATCAGATAATAGATCCACATATTCATTTGGTATTCCAAGCATCCTCAATCCTTTCGTAGTTCACACGATCATGATAAGTTTGACTCTACCTTATCTAAATAAATCCAATTCCTTTGGACGGATCAATTCGTTTAATTGTGATTTCCTCAAATTGTAGGGAAAGCCGCGAACATGGATAACTGGTGTTCCCTCCGCTGCCTGTCCCATCATTAATGATGCTGCTGCTGCCAACTCATCCGCAACACCGACGTCCGTTGCTCTTAATCGAAAACCATACAAATCTTTTACACCGCGCAGGTCAACCAGTGCAGGCAAGCCAGATACACCAATTGCGACACCAACAGTACCCAAACGCCAAGCGCGGCCATGGGAATCGATGATTAATACACCTATCTCAATCCCCAACAATCGAGTTATTCCAGATCTTATTGCACTAGCAGACTGGTCTGGATTTTGGGGCAATAATAAAACCCAATCCTCATCATCCCCATACGTACCTTTTACATTTGAATGGTCGATACCCGCATTTGCACAAACAAACCCTAATTTATGTTCGACGATGATTAACCCTTTGCGTATCCGTAATACCTCGTTACTTTCTTGCAAGATTAATTCAATCAGCCGAGGGTCCTTTCCTGTAATCTCTCCTAATCGTTTCGCCTCTCTACTCGGTGAAACATCCTTTAAATTTCTTAGTCTTCCTTCTGATTTAGACACGATTTTCTGAGCAATGACAATAACGTCATTGTTCTTTAATTCAATCCTCTCGACTTTTAGAGAATCAAGAATAACCCGAACTAAATCATCCCCTTTGTTTATATCTGGTATTCCGAATAATGGTGTTAAAACAAGCGCTGGTCTTTTCTTATCCATCACGGTTAATCTATATTAATACCGCTAATTCCAATGCTGGCTGTTTTTGTTCCATAGTATTTATTTATGCTAATCAGAAGCGCCGTCATACCCTCTACAACAATCGAATTATCCAAACCACCTGCATAAAAAGCGCGCATACCCATATCCTTAGCCATTCGAATAACCGTATTTGCAGCATCGATATCATCCGCACAAACGAGGACATCAGTATTTAATTTTTTACCAATATTCTTTTTCAATGTATGAGCGGGCACATTCTGAAATGCTCCCACAACTATCACTTCTTCCCCTAGAATATCCTGAGCAATTCTAGGCGCAGATGGTGGTTCAGGAGGATAAGGATTCCGGAATTCGACTCTTGCTGTAGCATCTACCAAAATTTTCCCCTTTAATGCATTTTTAAGACCCTGTAAGGCTGGCTCATGAGCAGACTGTACAACCGTTAAGATCGCAATATTGCACGCTTTAGCAGCATCACCATTTAGTTGCCCTTCTACAAAAGAACTACCCATTTCCGAATTAATGCTCTCCGCGGTTTTCTTCGCTTTTTCGAGTTTTCGGGAACCGATAATTATCCGATATCCTGCCCCAGACAAGCGTCTGGCTAAACCCGGACCCTCTTTTCCAGTTCCTCCTAATATAGCAACAATTGGCTTTTTTTCACTTACTACACGCATAGTATCACCTTTATTATGATGATTTTAGGTATTTTCCAGACTGTACTATTTTTTCGTATCTCTCCCATATTTTGGGCGTAATTGATCGTCCATACTCAGTTATTTGTTCTTCATCAAGCGTTAGAATCTCTCTGTCGCGCATCAGCACTTTGCCATCGACAATGGTTGTGGTAACCATACTTTCATGAAAGCCAAAGAGTATATGCCAAGGTAAATTCTCGGAAGTCAACAGTGTGTACGGATGGTAATCAACGAATATTAAATCAGCATATGCACCTGGTGAAATTTCACCAATTTTATTATCTTTAAAGAATTTACTTGCCAGCGCAGCATTGTTATATACACCCATTTGGATGACATCTTGACCATTCATTCGGCGAGGGTCTTTGTGAATGATTTTTTGCAGTAGATATGCAGTTTTCCATTCCTCCCACATAGTATGGTTAAAACCATCTGTACCAATACAAACCGGAATACCCAATCTCAGGTATGATTCTACATCAGCAACACCAACCCCATTATTCATGTTAGAGCGCGGCTGATGAGTAACCCAAGTTCTCGATGTTGCTAATTGAAGCGCCTCCTTTGCATCAATATGCACAGCATGGACAACAATTGAATTATTCCCTAACATCTCGTGCTTTGCTAAACGGTCCACAACCCTCATCCCCGTCTTTGCCAAACTATCATATTCGTCATCCTGATGCTCAGCAACATGGATATGAAAGCCAACATCATCTGGCGCAGCCTTCTTGCAATTATCAAGGGTTTCTTCTGACAATGTCAAACTCGCATGAAGCCCAAATGTCCCTGCAAGGCGTCCATTCGCAAGGTGTTCTTCCCTGCTTTTCTGAATAAAACGAATGTTTTCATCAATTCCGTTAAGAGCTCCTTGTTTTCCATTTCTATCTGTAACTTCGTAGCATAACACTCCCCGCAAACCTGATAAATCCACTGCATCAGCAATTACATCCAAAGATCCCTCGATAAAATTAGGAGAAGCGTGATGGTCAAAAATAGTTGTCGTGCCATGTTTGATCGCATCCGCTAACATAACAAGAGCAGAAACGCGAACCGCATCTTCATCTAACACATAATCTAATGACCACCACAATTTCTTTAGTATCTCTGGAAAATCTCGCGGAGAGGCACCCGGAATAGCCATTCCGCGCGCAAAGGCGCCATAAAAATGGGTGTGTGCACAGATATTTCCTGGCATAACATATTGACCTTTTGCATCAATGATTTCATCGTCTTTGTATTTAGACAATATATCTTTTTCCAAGCCTATTTCACGGATAACACCCCCCGAAATAGCAAGTGCATAATTCTCCAAAATCCGGTTATTCGCTCCCCAAGTGATTAGTTTCCCATTTTTTATAATCATTGTATTCTCCCAACCATTAAGTAATTCTATTAAGAATAAATGAACCCCATATAATTGTTACAAAGAGGTTTTATTAACAAACCAATTCTACCAATTAAAGAGAATGAGGGAATGAGCAAATCGTTCACAGCCCTTAACGAATCATCTATAGATTGACCAAAATAATATTCTTTCAAGAGGAACATAGGACCGGCGTCCTGGATGGTGGCACTTTTCGATGAGGTTATCCTCAACGCCGCTACAGAAAATCCCACATAAACAAAACAATTTGTCTTCGTAGCGACCCCCGATCCCTACAGATATTTTAGCATAAATTATATATTTTCATCATCACAAACCAGAAATAAATTGTATAATTCATTTTTAGATCAAATTCTGGAGACATCAATGAAAACATCGAAACATTATCAATATTTCATCATCACTGCCTTATTTATCTTTTCCTTGCTAAGTTCGTCATGTTCACCTCGGTTAGAATCTGAGCGTATAACCGAACCTCCAGCATCTACTGAAAAACCTCTTGCTTCACCAATTGTGTCGATTCACACATTCACGCCTACAGCGACGCATACACCAACCCAAACGGTATCGCCTTCCCCAACCTTTACACCTGTTCCAACTCATACGACAACTCCATCAGCAACACCGTCTCACACTCCGACAGATACACTAACTCCAACAATGAGCGGATATATTCCGTCAAACTCGATTTTCATTTATTTTATCCATCCCAACACAGGTGGGCCAGTTGGTTGTGGAGATAGTTTGGTACCATTAACAATCGGTCATACTCGCTCAGACGATGTCATTCAAGACTTGACTATCGCACTAAATGCATTATTCTCTGCTGGTCAATATTCAGGTGCTTTGATAAATGTAACTTATATATCGAATTTACATGTAGACAATATCGACTTCGATAAATATTCTGGTGTTGCAGGTATCTATATGAGCGGTTCATTCACGAAACCAGATAATAATTGCGACAAGAGCCGTTATAGAGCACAAGTATGGTCAACTGCCAAACAATTCCCTGAAGTCAAGCGTGCAGTGATCTTCGTTGGCAATAAATTACTGGGAGATCTACTTGTTGCCTCCTCAAAAGACAAATAACTTTTATACTAGGCAGCATGATAAATACATTAATGCTTTTTAATCTACAGAGAGTATAATTAATATCACCAAGACATTTTTATGGAGATAAACAAAATGAGTAATCCTCAAGAAGCTGCCATTCAATACCTTCATGCTAATCATGACAAGTTCGTAGAAGAATTAACGGAATTTTCAAAAATTCCCTCTATTTCAACCGATCCAAAATATAAAGAGGATATGAAAAAAACTGCGGACTGGGTTGCCAATCAATTCCGTGAACTCCACTTTAGCAATGTGAAAATATTTCCAACAGACGGACATCCTGTTGTATACGGTGAATATTTAAACGCAGGTAAGCAAGCGCCAACGGCTCTCATTTATGGGCACTATGACGTTCAACCTGCCGAACCCATTGACAAATGGGATTCACCCCCTTTCGAGCCTGTAGTTCGTGGTGAGAATATCTATGCCAGAGGTGTCACCGATATGAAAGGTCAGGTTCTGGCAACTATCAAAGCGGTCAAAGCGATTATTAAAACTGGTGATATGCCAGTGAACGTCAAATTCATGATTGAAGGGGAAGAGGAGATTGGATCGCCCAATTTAGCAAAATTCATCAAAGACCATAAAGATATGCTTGCTTGCGATTTCGCTTTAAATCCTGATACTGGTATGATCGCTCCTAATGTTCCTACGATAACCTACGCACTTCGTGGTTTAGCATATTTCGAACTTAAGATTTATGGCCCAGCATTAGATCTGCATTCTGGTGTTTATGGTGGCGTCGTTCATAATCCGGCTCAAGCGCTTGCAGAATTAATCGCTGGAATGCATGACAATAATGGAAAAGTAACACTTCCGGGTTTCTATGACAGCGTTCGCCCCCTTGATCCTGAAGAGCGAGAAGAACTATCCAGATCGCCAATGGATGAGAATTTCTATTTAGAGCGAACTGGTGTAAAGAAACTTTGGGGAGAAAAAGAATATACACCTGTAGAGCGAACAGGTGCGCGTCCAACATTGGAAATTAATGGAATGTTCTCAGGTTTCATTGGCAAGGGCTCCAAAACGGTTTTGCCTGCATTTGCAATGGCAAAAATATCCTGCCGCCTGGTACCTGACCAACACCCAGATGAGGTTCATAACCAATTAATCGCCTACCTTAAACAAAATGCACCTGATACCATTCGGTGGGAAGTATCTGTGCTTACGGGTGGTGAGCCGTCCCTCAGCAATCGAAATTCCAAATGGGTGAAAGCATATCTTAAAGCAGCAGAAACTTCGTGGGGAACACGCCCTATATTCAAACGCGAGGGAGGCAGTGTTCCTGTTGTTTCGGATTTTCAAAAGATTCTCAACGTTGACTCAGTTAACATTGGCTTCGCAACACCTGATGATAACATGCATGGACCTAATGAAAAGTTACACCTTCCTACATGGTTCCATGGAATGGATGCATTAGTCCATTTCTTTTACAATTTATCAGAGTAAATTTACGGGAGTAAAATATGGGTGTAAAAATGCCATCCTACGGTGGACAAGCAGTAATCGAAGGCGTTATGATGCGGGGATCACATGCTGTCGCAATTGCTATGCGTGCCCCTGATCATTCAATCATCATTCACAAAGAAAAACTTGGGGCGCTCTATCGGAGTTGGTTTACTAAAGTCCCATTCTTGCGGGGATTAATCCTACTTTGGGATGCTATCGGATTAGGAATGAGAGCATTAACAATATCTGCAAACCTTCAAACAGGTGAAGAAGAAAAACTTGAAGGGCCTATGTTATACCTTACCTATGGTTTCTCGTTAATTATTGGGGTCGGCTTTTTCTTCCTTATTCCAGCAGCGATTGGACAATTTGGTGAACATTTATTTGAATGGAGCGCCTGGGTGAGCAATCTAATTGAGGGGTTGATACGCTTAGTCTTATTGGTTGGGTATATATGGGTCATTGGCTTATTACCGGATATTTCTCGGGTGTTTGCCTACCATGGCGCAGAACATAAAACCATCAATGCCTTCGAAGCAGGAGAGGAAATGATACCTGAAAAGGTTGCAAAACACTCCCGTGAACACCCTCGGTGTGGAACAGCCTTCCTTTTGGACGTTGTAATCATTTCGATTTTGCTCTTTTCATTTTTAGGCCCACTACCTCTTCTATGGCGGTTGTTAACCCGTATTCTTTTAATTCCCTTAATAGCCGGGATTGCATATGAATACTTAAAATGGACAGCGAATAACATACAAAACCCCTTAGTTAGACTAATTATCAAACCCAATCTGGCGCTTCAGAGATTGACAACCAGAGAACCTTCATTAGAAATCCTTGAGGTTGGTATTGCAGCCTTTAATGCAATGAAAAAAGAAGAAGAGCAAGTTCTTCCTCTGTAAAAACAGACGCCTCATTAAATCCCAGCGATGAAAATGTTGCCATCACTGGGATTTGTTTTCCCATCATGAAAAATTCAAAACGTAAAAATACATCCTGTTTTTTATTTGGAATTATCACGTTTCTTGGACTGGTAGGTCTTGTTATAGGTTGGTTTTGGTTGACCAATTCACCTCAACCTTCTCCACTCGAAAAAACTCTATTCCGGGGAGTGATTTATGAAAGAGATATTAGAACACAACCGCGTCCAATGGTTATCCATATTCTAACAATTGATCTTAAAGAACAAGGGATTAAATTCTTAGTAACCCCTGGTGATCCAGAAGCCGATTTGCCTCTTTCAGCACGTACGACCTCCAAGTTTCTCAATAGTTTTAATCTGCAAATCGCCGTAAATGGCGATGGTTTTACACCGTGGCATTCGAATACAATCATCGATTATTATCCCCACAAAGGAGATCCAATTGATGTGATCGGTTTTGCATCATCAAAAGGGGTGGTTTATTCAGAAGATACCGACAACGAGCCCACATTATTTATCTCACCAACAAATCAAGCGCGAATCAACACCCAAATAGGAAAAATCTATAATGCAATTTCAGGAAATCTTCAAATTGTTAAAAACGGACGAGTAATTCCAGGTCTTAGCCAAGTCCCTGAGCCACGTACAGTAATCGCTTTAGACCGCGCAAATAGACATTTGATCATCATTGTGGTTGATGGTAGGCAACCTGGTTACAGTGATGGCGCAACGCTAAAGGAACTTGCTCAAATTGTGATCGAAAAAAGGGGATATAACGCAATAAATATGGACGGTGGAGGATCTACCACATTAGTTATGGAAGATAAGCTTGGTATTCCCAAATTGCTCAACCGACCTATCAATCAAAGAATTCCAAATAACCAGAGACCCGTTGGCAATCACTTAGGGATTTATGCAAAATCACTCAATGATTAATCGCCAATAACCTGAACAATTAACTTTCTGCGACGTGGTCTTATATCGAAATCCACAAATATTATTTGCTGCCACGTCCCAAGCGTCAATCGTCCATCCACAACAGGGACCGTGAAGGATGGTCCTAATAACGCAGCACGGACATGACTATGCCCGTTTCCATCTCCCCATCGAGCGTTATGAGCATATTCTCGGGTGGGATCAATAATCTCATCAAAAAGTCGTTTTAGATCTTTCAAACAACCGTTTTCATATTCAATTGTTGTAATCGCACTCGTCGCTGAAGGAGAAAATACATTTGCAATTCCATTAGAAATTCCCGTTTGCAAAACAGCCTCAATCACATCGTTTGTAATATCTAAAATATCTGTATTACCTCTGGTTTCCACATGAACAGTCACCGTCTTTACCGTCATTTTCGAACCTCCTATAAAACACAGATCCACTAACGTTAATCTACCTTCAAAATAAAGAATTTAAACAACGTCACAAAACAACCGCAGAATTAATTTAATATTGCGCTTCTCTTAATAACTTCCAACCAAGGGCACAGGAGTAAAAACCAATACAAATATAATCAAACCAAGGATAGCAATTGCCCTTCGCTTCGAATCCAATTGGGTAATTTGGTCAAGAGGTTCTGCATAACTTCTGCCCAAAAAGAAAATAAGAAATGCCCATAACCACCAACCAGACCAAACAAACCCCAACAACAATAACAACCCTAAAATGACCGGAAATAATCTTTTTGCTTTTTCCCCAAGCAATACATAAATCAGGTGACCCCCGTCTAGTTGACCAGCGGGAATCAAATTTAATGCGGTCACAAGCAAGCCCGCCCATCCAGCCCATGCTACTGGGTTAAGTAACACATCTCTTCCACCGCTTGGCAATGGCATCCCTGTAAAGAAATATCGGATCCAATAAATAAATGGAGATAAGTTTCCAAACGTATTGGGAGAGGGTAAAAGTTCTCCATGAATCAAATACTTTAAAAACAAATATAATATCGAATTTCCCTCAAATACTTGACCTGGTGGTAAAACTTTTGGTAACTGCCCCACATCGGATAAATATAATCCGTAAATCAAGACTGGAATTGCAACCACCAATCCTGATAATGGACCAGCCACACCAATATCATGCAGGATTTTTTTATTCCTTGGCGGTTCCTTGAGTTGAATGAATGCTCCCATTGTTCCAAATGGACTGAGAGGAAAAGGGATGAAATATGGTAATGTAACAGATGTTTTATGGTACCTAGCAGCCAAATAATGGCCAAATTCGTGTGCCAAAAGTATAGCCAACATACTTATTGCAAAAGGCCATCCGCTCGCCATGTTGCGTAGAATGGAGATTACCAATTCCTTTATGTTATCAGTTGAGGGCCCTTGATAAGCATATAACGCCCCAGCCAACAAAACACTTAATAATGTCAATATAAAAAGAAGTAGATTAACGAGAGGGTTTGATCGTTTGGGTTCAATAATTCCATCGATTAAAATAACAACATGAGAGTCCCCATCCAGCCTGAATAATGGTGTAATTTTCAAAGGTTTCAACAAAGTTGAGATTTGCTCATACGCTTCTTCAGAATCCAATATCAACTGTCCCCGATAACGCACAATGAATTTTTGCTTACTACTTCCCCAAGTAATATCTGCTATGCGCATAATCCGATTTACATAACTTGTAAGATGTTCTTCTTGGGTTTTGTTTTGTAGAACCATATATTTCCTTATTAAAAGTACTCTTTTCTATAAGGGTTAGCGTGTATAGGATGCTCGCCTACCGTAGTTTATAACATAACCTGTTATTAAATTTAAAGACCGATGAGTTCACCCTAACCCGACCGCTCTCGGTATCTCAAACTAATTTATCTTATGGATTATATCCTCACGTACCAATGATGTAAAGAAAATATTAAGTCAACCATTAATTTCCTTCCCATGGCTCTCCCCACCTGCGAACAATTGATTAGAAATCTTTTGTTAATAAAAACACCCAAAACAAGTGTTTTTTATAGATACAAACCTATTGGATCCCCTGGACAGCCTTTGTTCTCCCTAAGCCCAGACAAAATGTTTGACGCCGCATATTCAAAAGGGAGAAAGCAAATGACCCGGCAAGAAATGATTACCTTTCATGGTAGTACCTGGTATCCAGATTACAAACTAGCCAAACAATTCCTTGCCGATCAACGCGGATTCATTATTACCGATACCACATTACAAACCTCTCAAAAAGATGTTTATGCCGTCGTAGACATTCGAGCAGGCGCAATAGCACAGGTTTCATCTGCTGCTGGTGAGGAAGCAACAGCGGTTTAAATAATTAGTCATTATCTACAATCTATTCAAGGTAATAACATGGAAATTCCAGCAATTACAACATATCAAATGCGCGAAGTCGACCGATTAATGATTGATGAATTTCATATTAATTTAATACAAATGATGGAAAATGCCGGACGGAACTTGGCTGACCTTGCAAAAGATCGGTTTTTAGATCATAACCCTTTAGGTAAATCTGTACACATACTTGTGGGCAGTGGAGGCAATGGTGGTGGAGGAATGGTAGCAGCGAGGTTGTTACATAATTGGGGCGCGAAGATAAACGTGTACCTCACTCATAATCATTCTCATTTCGATGGAATACCAGCACAGCAATTAAAAATCTTAAATTCAATAATTCAAATAATATCCGATTAACTAAATGAAAAACGCTCCCGTGTTTGGGAGCATTTTTTATTCTTCTTTCGCATCAACCTTTTTCTTGGGGTTAGGTTCACTTACTTTATTATGTGAACTCTCTACCTTCTCGGTTTTCTTATGCTTATAAGATTGTGTACCAGAAGGGGATCGATTGTCCGTTGAGTAAAAACCAGAACCTTTGAAAACGATCCCAACGGGTAGATATACCTTTCTTAAAGATTTATGCTTACACTCAGGGCATATTTTCAAAGGGGGGTCACTAAATTTTTGTTGACGTTCAAATTGAATTCCACAATTTTCACACCGATATGTATAGATTGGCATAGGTCTTTCTTCTTACAACATAATATCTTTGATAGGTTACCATTAATTAATTTCAATTAACATTATAGCGCGCTTAATTCCAACCTGCAAGGGAAATATACCTGATAGACATCTACAAGATAGTTCCCCAATACACCTGTGTTCGATGATCAGGGCATTAAACTTGGAATCACAGTTTTCGAAGGAGTTGAAGTCGCCCTTTGTGTTAATGTTTCTGTCAACGTTTGTGTATCAGTTGCTGTCATTGTTCTTGTAGGAGTCGGGGTTACTGTTGGGGTTGGTGTTTTCGTTGGCGTCGCCGTAGGCGTTGGTGTTAGGGTGGAGGTAGGCGTGGAAGTCGGAGTATTTGTGAGCGTGGATGTACTCGTCGGGGTAATCGTTGCGGTAGCAGTAGGCGGATACACGATGCTTTCCGCTTTCTGCCACCATTCTTTCGGAACAGAATCCTGTGACAGTGACAATAGATCTTTCCAGGTATCCAATGCTTTTGACGATTTCCCTAGAGCCTCATAGGAAAGCGCGCGCCAATAATAGATGCTCGCTTGATCACGGGGTGTTCGAACGTAATTTTCACTAAAATCCACTTGTGAAATTGCATCTTCATATCGTTCAGCATAATAAAGTGCTTCTACAAAGGCAATATTAGCATTAAAATCCTCTGGATTAGCCTTTCTAGCGAGATAAGTATCATTTACACCTTTCTGAAATTCATCTATTCGTATATATGCAAGTCCTCGATAAAGATGTGCAAGCCAAAAATCCGGTTTTATTTCAAAAGCCTTATCAAAAGCATCCATCGCCGCATCAAAATCTTTTCCCTGTTGCATATATGCTTGTCCTAAACGAACCCATCCTTCTGGATCTTCATCTTCATAATTTAGATATGTTTCAATCGCATCCAGCGCGTCTTCTGGTCGATCATTGGCTAAATATGCCTCCCCTAGGGTCAAGTAGCCGTTTAATAACGTAATATCCATATCATGTCCAATTTTCGCATTTGTTAAACCTTCTTTAAATTGACCCAAAGCCAAATTTGTTTTCGCTCTCATTACATAATATTGTGGGTATATATTGAGGCTTTGCTCCCCTTCATCCAAGGTTTCAAGCGCTTTGGCAGGTTTCCCTATTTCAAGGAAATACTTTGCTAAGGTGAAATGTGCATCCGCAAATGAAGGATCATATTCAATTGATTTTTGGAGCAAATCCAATACATTTGCTTGGGGATTCCGGGTTAAATAGGTCAATGCTAAGCCCAAATAGGAAGGCGCGAAATACTTATCTAATTTTATAGCCTCACGAAAGGTCTCTTGCGCTTCACCCAGTTTCCCATTCAAACGATAGGCTTCACCAAGATAATACAAAGAATCGACAATATTAGGTTCTCCCTGAACGGCTTGCTTCATAAAGGATAACATGGAAACATAATCTCCACGCTGATACGCCCTCAAACCTATGCGGAAGGCTTCAACTCTTGGATGAGGTGTATTGATATAAATTGGCATTGGTGTATAAGTTGCCTCCAGCAGCATCCACAAAGGCATTCGTCTCCCCAGAGTAGGAGTTGGAGTTCTTACCAGCGGTGTCATGGTACTCGTTGGTGTAGAAGTCTCTGTCCAGGCAATTGGTGTAATTGTTAATCGAGGGCTTAATAACCCGCCTCCAGTTAAACCGTATATACCAGCAGTGATCAACCCCACTACAACAACACTAATTGCAACAAAAAACACCGTTTTGTAAAATGGAATTGACAGTAAGACCTTTAATCGACTTGGGGGTTTAGGAGTCACCAATGGAATCTCTGACTCCCAATCTCGCTTAATAAAAACGGGTTGATTCTCACTCACGTCTACTGGCGTTTCCCCTAAGAGTTTAAGCCCCTGT
Organism: Anaerolineae bacterium; assembly: GCA_011176615.1. GTDB lineage: Bacteria > Chloroflexota > Anaerolineae > Anaerolineales > UBA11858 > G519. The sequence goes on from DUEG01000004.1 coordinate 37,947, forward strand.
TTTGCACTTGGATTGTTGGGCTCTAACTTTAGAACATTTTTAAGACAATAGATTTGCTCACGTGGTGTTTCAACCGCAGAACTCATCCATAACCAATATTCCGGGTTATTTTTGTCCGATTTGAGCAATCTCATCAACAATTCGCGGGCTTGTTCTTTCTTCCCTTGGCTTATTGCTTCCTTTGCCCTTTTTAAAATCTCGAACTCAGTCATCCAGAATCCTTTTTGAAGAGTTTAACATATTTGTCAGTGCCATTCAAGTAAGAGTATAATCCAAATCATGATTTCATCAAATAAATATCTTTACGCTCTGATTGTAATCATCTTGATCATCAACTGTTCAAGTTGCGTTCCAGACATCCCATTACTTACGTTAACACCATCACCTACGTGGCAAGATACCCACACGCCATCGCTTACCACTAGTTTCGACGGGACGCTGACACCGGTAATCCTTGTAACGAGGGAAAATACATCTATAAAACCCAGCCCAACACCGATTATCTACACTGTGAAAGAAAATGATAATTTAACTATCATCGCCAATCATTACGGCGTAGAAGTTGACAAGTTAATCCTAAGCAACCCGGATACAAACCCCAATCTACTTACAGTCGGCATGACATTAACCATCCCCATAGGAGAAATTGTGCCATCTGGGATACCCACACCAACACCATTGCCATTGACAATGTTAGAACCGATTTGTTATCGCACAAATGACCCCGGGTATATTTGTTTTATCAATGTAAAAAACACGCTCAACCAACCCATTGAAAATATTACTGCAGAAGTGTCACTCTATGACGACAAAAACAATTTGTCTTACAAGACCATTGCCTCGGCTGTACTAAATGTCCTCTATCCTAACCAATCTATCCCTATCATTGCCAGATTCTCGAATATCAAACAAGAAGTTAATGCCATCGATTATCATTTGCAAAGCGCGAACCCCATGCCTCTCGCCGATAATCGGTACATACCAATTGATATCACATCCAAGTCTTTATACATCTCATCGACTGGTATTTCGGCAAAAGTGCAAGGAACTATATCAGTGCGCTCTACAGACAAAATGTGGAGTCGATTAACCATCGTTGCGATTGCATATGATAAGAATGGACAGATTGTTGGGGTTCGAAAGCAATATTTGAATCAGAATGAGAAAGATTTGAAAAAAATACCTTTCTTAATCACCGTTTATAGTCTTGGAAATCCTATCTCCGATGTTTCATTATTCGGAGAAGCTATTCCATGAATTTTTAATATCATCTGTACACAATCTATTTAATTCCCCCAAATTAAGAAATCTTCTTCTGTGCATCCGCTTTCTTTCTGATCCTCGATGATGCAAGCCTGATAAACAATCCTCGTTCCATTAAGGGCATCGATAGGATCAAGGGCGAGGAAAGTACGACCATCTTGTTTCGTTTCTTTAGGAGAGTAATCAGCCAATTTGCCATCAGGCATCTTCACAAAAACCTTTACCTTCACATTTGGAACAGGGACTCCTTCCTGGTAAACGCCGATACCAATGATTTGCTGATCTTTTGATGAAATTAATGTTTGAGATGTCCAAGTATATATACTAAGATCATCATTTGATGATTGTGAGGTAGATATGGTAGTGACTGGATTATTTTGGGTTTTTGTAATGTTTTTCAGTATTAAAGGGATAAACACTCGTGCTTCATCGCTTGTCCCATAAAACCTCGAATAGTATTCTCTTCCAAGTGGTTCCAATCGAATTTTGTTGAATATTGCATAAGGTGAATATTCTATACATACGTTTTCAAAACATTGTTCCATCAAACCCGCCTTTTTTTCCTTCATTTCACTAATGGGAAAACCAGTGAAATCCAACCCCCCATACGGCTCGATAGTATCAATAATCACATCCCTTACTTGATACCCCCAACCATTTCTCACCGGGAAGAAATAACTCTTAGGATCACTAACAGGTTTTTGCAAAGGATCATGTGTATAACCCAATATTGTTGTCAATGGTCTTAAAGTTATTTTCCCGGGAATTAAAGGATCTGCTACCAATACTAGGTTTTCGAACACTTGCTCATAAAGCCCATCAGACCCTTTCTGAACCTCGGTAAGCTGATGACCTGTTATCTTCTTGGGTAAATCATCTGCGGTTTTTTCAAAACCGATCTCGTTATTAAGGTAAAGGTCGACGTTACCTTCAATATTCTGTGGAACATATGAGCATGAAGAACCACACTTCCAAACTCCGTAGTAAAGTAATTGAACCCCAGTGTTAGAATCATTCTCCTTTCGATAGAAACCGAGATTTTCAAAATACTGAATCGTTATACCCCTTGCTGGATCATATATCGGGTCTGCTAATGGCTCTCCAACAACGGCGGGACCTCCAAAATCATTAAAAACTTGAACAAAAGGACCGTAAATATAATGTCCATTTCTAAAAAGAATTGTTGGATCTTCTGGGGCGGGCTGTGCAGGTTCCTCGATATTCAACTCCTGACCAATGGATGCTAATCGAAATCGCTGACCCTCTGGGGCTTTGTGATCATAAACCAATAATGCTGAAACTACATACTGGTATTCTCGCCCTAAATCATCGTAGAATTTGGGGGAAATTCCCCTCCCCAGCACCGGTTCTCCTCCAAGTCCCTGATAAAATTCCCGGAATCTTGGATCTATCTCATAGAATTCGGATGATTGAACAAGTGCATTCGCGCTTCCATCATTGTGAAAGATTAACAAATTAATACTTTCAACAACGATTCCAATGACAAACAGCGTAATAAGTACCTTCTTAAGCACGAATACCCCAGCAAATTATTTTTTTAAACCACTACAAAACTCCCGTTTCCTTATTTATAACCAGGAGTCATCCGACATTTCCATGAAATACTACTATTTATTTTAGTGGATTAATGCACTTAACACAAGAGACTGTGCTGTTTTTTCGAATTAATATTTAATTTTTGAATATTCCCTTTTATTTTACGGAATCATTCATCATGAGAGAATTTCTTTTTCCATTCATAAAGCCGATTAATCGCCTCAATGGGTGTGAGCGAATTTAAATCAAGTTCTTTTAACTCATCTATGAGCGGATTGGTTTCTGGGAATAACTTCATTTGTTGTGTCACATGAGGGTTAATATTTATTGCCCTTCCAGAAGATGCTTCTAATTGTTTTAATATTTCATCCGCCCGCTGAATTACTGGTCTTGGTAAGCCTGCTAATTGAGCCACATGAATACCATACGATTTATCTGCTCCACCTGGAATAATTGTACGTAAAAACACAACCTTTCCGTCCGCTTCGCTAACTGCGACATTGTAATTCCGCACACCGGGCAAGATTGCCGTTAATTGAGTAAGTTCATGATAATGAGTTGCAAACAATGTTTTTGAACGCAGTTTCGGGTGATTATGAATATATTCCACCACTGCCCAAGCGATGGACACACCATCATAAGTGCTTGTACCTCGACCGATTTCGTCCAAGATCAATAAACTTCTTGGAGATGCATTATGCAGAATATTTGCAGTTTCCAACATTTCCACCATAAATGTGGATTGCCCAGCGTGAATTTCGTCTTGCGCACCGATGCGAGTAAAAATCCGGTCAACTAAACCAATACGAGCAGATTTTGCCGGGATATAACTGCCCATTTGAGACATAAGCACTATAAGCGCGACTTGACGGAGAAAAGTTGATTTCCCGGACATATTTGGACCGGTAATAATTCGAATCCTCTCCCCCTCTTCAAATATTGCATCGTTGGGAACAAATCTTTCACCTTCAAGCGTATGTTCCACGACAGGATGCCTTCCCAGATGAATTTCCAAAATATCCTCTTCAACTACCTGGGGACGAACATATCCATTCAATGCTGCTGTTTCTGCTAGAGAGGAAAGTACATCTAATTTTGCTAGTGCCCTTGAAGTACGCAGGAATTTTTTAACTGATTTCGAAAGTGTATTACAAATTTCATAAAATACCCTCCTCTCAATCTCCTTAATCCTCTCTTCAGCATTTAAAACTAACGTCTCATACTCTTTTAATTCAGGCGTAATGTAGCGTTCAGCATTTACAAGAGTTTGCTTACGGATATATTCATTTGGAACCAAAGATGCATTCGGTTTGGTAACTTCTATGTAATATCCATATATTTTATTAAAACCTACCTTTAAGGTTTTAATTCCTGTTCTTTCCTTTTCCACTGCCTCAAGATTACCAATCCATTCCCTTGCGTGTCTGGAGGATTCGCAAGTTTGATCCAACTCTTCAGAAAAATTGGGCCGGATAATCCCCATATTGCCCAAAACAGCAGGTGGATCATCTGAAATCCCAGACTCCAGCAATGCTAACTCCTCTCCACATAAAGAAAAATCTTCTTTAATGTGGATTAAATTTGGGATATCTTCCAACAAACTGGTGATTTTGGGTAATGCTTGAAGCGTTTTTCGCATTGCAACAAGATCGCGGGGTTGTGCTACGCCACTATGAACCCGATTTGCTAAACGCTCTAAATCATTTAGATGCCTCAAAGACTCTCGCATCTCTTTACGAAACAATCCATGCTTGAAAAAGTAATCAACGCCATCTTGACGCTCTGTTATCTTCATAACGTCCAACAAGGGTTTACTCACCCATTGCCTGAGCAATCTTTTTCCTAAAGGAGTAACTGTTCGATCTAATAACCCCAAGAGTGATCCATTCTCTTGACCTTCTCGAATTGTTTCCGTTAATTCTAAATTCCGTCTAGTTGGGGCATCTAAAGTCATGAATTCTGACAAATGGTAAGTACTTAGACCTGTCAATAATTTAATAGCACTTTGTCGAGTCTCTTTAAGATATTCAATCAATGCGCCTGATACTCTCACAGCAAGCGGTTTGCCTTTGACACCGAAGCCGTCCAAGGATGCTACACGAAATGTCTCTTTTAAGGCGCTTTCACATCGAGCATATTCGAATTTCCATGCAGGGATTACTGTTTGATGGCTAGAAATATTTTTCTTGCTGTTCTCAAGAATATTATCAGGTAACAACACTTCTGCTGGATTTATTCGAATTAATTCAGCCCTTACCAATCCCCATACATCTTGACCATGTATTTCTGTCGCGGCGAACTCACCTGTAGTAATGTCAGCATACGCGATTCCAGCGCGCTTTTCCTGGACGATAACTGCCACTAAATAATTATTCGCATCCCCTGGCAATAAACCAGGTTCGATTACCGTACCAGGTGTGACAATCCGGACAACATTCCTCGGCATTAAGCCGTTAATTGGCTGATCGCCCACTTGATCACATATCGCAACGTGATAGCCTTTGACTATTAATCGAGAGAGGTAACTTTCAACTGCATGATGGGGGATTCCCGCCATGGGTACACGGGTTCCTTTTCCAACATTCCGGGAAGTTAAAACAATATCTAATTCCTTAGATATTGTTTCCGCGTCATGATCAAATGTTTCATAAAAATCGCCAAGTCTAAAGAAAAGAATTGTTTCTGGGTATTGCCTTTTTATCGTAAGGTATTGCTTTCGAATGGGAGAAACGTTTTCCTTCTTTGTCATATCTCCATTCTATAATGCGTTGCTACATTCGGCAAGAGGGGAAAAGAATTCATCCAAAATGTGAACTATTACTCAAAATTCAACTAATTCATAATGATTTTTTCGGTTATAATTTATTTACTATACATGCGACGAAAGGAGAAATACTTATGGCAAGCGTAACATATGAACATGTCACAAAGCGATTTGGGGATGTTGTTGCTGTTAACGACCTTAATATTCAAGTCGCCGACAAAGAATTTCTTGTACTTGTTGGACCATCGGGTTGCGGAAAGACAACAGCCCTCAGGCTCCTAGCCGGATTGGAAGATATCACGGATGGAAAGATCCTCATTGAGGACAAAGTAGTCAACGATGTAGCTCCTAAGGACCGCGACATCGCAATGGTATTCCAATCATATGCTCTATATCCACACATGTCTGTTTATGACAATATGGCATTTGGATTGAAATTGCGCAAATATAACAAGGATGAAATTAAGCGCAGAGTAGAGCAAGCAGCAAATATTCTCGGTATTGAAAGTTTACTGGATCGTAAACCCAAACAACTTTCAGGTGGTCAAAGACAAAGAGTAGCCGTTGGTCGTGCTATCGTTCGCGAGCCAAAAGTCTTTCTCTTGGATGAGCCACTCTCTAACCTGGATGCAAAACTTCGTGTTCAAACTCGTGCAGAATTAACCAAACTGCATCAACGATTGCAGGCAACTTTTATCTACGTGACTCACGATCAGGTAGAAGCCATGACAATGGCGACCCGCATTGCTGTTGTAAACCAAGGTGTCTTACAACAGATTGATACGCCACAAATGTTATATGATAAACCAAACAACCTTTTCGTGGCGGGTTTCATTGGATCTCCCGCAATGAACTTTTTTGACGCTCATTTGCGTAAAGATGGCAACAATCTATTTGTTGATACAGGTACTTTCAGCATAAAAGTTCCTGACGAACAAGCAAAAATATATATGCCACATGTAAATAAGGCTGTTATCTTTGGAATTCGCCCAGAAGATATTCATGACCCCAAGTATGAAGCCCCAGGAATCATTGCTGAACTGGTTGAAGGCAAGATTGAAGTGACAGAATTAATGGGAAATGAAATATTCTTATATCTAAAGAGTGGTGAGCATAATTATGTTGCACGGGTCGACCCACGGACAAGTTTCAAGATGGGCGATGATGTTCAAGTCTCATTCAATATGGGTAATATGCATATTTTTGATAAAGAAACCGAGCAAGCCATACGCTAAAATAGCGTAAACTACCAAATGTATCACAACCCCGCGCAAGCAACAATCTATAAAGCGCGGGGATATTCTTGTAAATTTACAATCATGAAGAGGTAAGAAAATGCCATTTGATTATATTCCCCCATTGCTGACTCATAACAATAAAAAAATAGTTCTCTGTGTCCTAGATGGATTAGGGGGGCTTCCTATGATAATGGGAGGCAAGACAGCATTAGAAACTGCAAAAACCCCGAATATGAACAGACTGGCTAAAGAAGGGATGATTGGTCAAACGATTCCAATTCGTCCGGGGATTACACCGGGGTCTGGACCAGCACATTTAGCGTTATTTGGGTACGATCCATTGCAATTTGATATTGGACGCGGTGCTTTATCTGCTGCAGGCGTTGGTCTAAAAGTAAATCAAGGCGACGTTGCTGCCCGAGGCAATTTTTGTACCTTGGATAAAGATGGAATGATCATTGATCGCCGAGCAGGGCGTATCCCCAGCAATGAATCATTGCCAATTGTCAAAAAGTTGCAGGGCGTGCAAATACCTGGAGTTACGGTAGAGGTAGAACAAGTAAAAGAATATCGCTTTGCAATTGTTATGCGAGGGCCTAATCTTGATCATCACCTTGAAGACAGCGATCCCCAAGTAACCGGCGTTCCCCCTCTTCCTGTAAAAGCAACCAGAAAAGAAGCAGAGTCTACCGCCAGCTTATTTAACCAATGGATCTTAGAAGCGAAAAAAGTTCTCGCTGATGAGCCAAAAGCAAATGGGATCACTTTACGAGGTTTTGCAACCGACCCTGGTTTGACTTCATTTAAAGACGCCTATGGATTACATGCGGCTTGCATTGCTGTATATCCTATGTACCGCGGTGTAGCAAAACTTGTTGGCATGGACATTATCCAATTCGAAGGTGAAAAACCACAAGATGAGTTTAATACCTTAGCACAACATTGGAATGATTACGATTTCTTCTTCGTCCATATCAAAAAAACTGATAGTATGGGAGAAGATGGTAATTTCGATGGCAAAGTGCACATCATCGAAAGTGTAGACCAAGCATTACCTGAATTATTAAATCTAAAGCCCGATGTATTAATAATCACTGGCGACCATTCCACTCCTTGTAAATTGAGATCACACTCATGGCATCCAGTTCCATTCTTACTTTGGGCACCAGAAACTCACAGACCAGACGAACAAGACGAGTTTGGCGAGGGCGCTTGCTCGCATGGTTCCTTAGGAACATTTCCAGCACTCAACACAATCCCACTAGCACTTGCCCACGCAGAAAAATTAATAAAATATGGCGCTTAAGCCAATTCCCCCAAATTTTTGTAAATTTTGACCAACAAGAGCGGCATTATAACCGCTCTTGTCTTTTTTATACCCGTTGTACCTTTCCGATAAAATACGCAAGCCCTCCCCCAATCAGTAAAGACAAGACTCCGACAATAATAAAGGTGTCCATCCAAAATCGTACAGGAAATAACCGAATTAGTGTATCAGAATATTTAAAAAGCCAAGTGTCTCCTTTGAAAAATATTTTGTGAAAACCGACAAAAAAAGTATTGAAACTTATCGCTAGGAAGAAAATAATTCCAATGATTAATCCACTAGTCAACATTCCCCCCGATTCCAAGGATTTCAAAAACCTCTTCCACCATTTTCCTAAAACCGCCCATAGACCAATAATAATCATTAAACTACTAGAAATTAAAAGGACATCCATTGTGCCTCTTAAAACTCTTTTAACATCACTCATGTGATTTAATTCCCGTTCATTATATATTGGGGAACCATTATCAAATTTTAAATCTTCCAGAAATTCTATACCCGCATCATTGACGAGGTATTGACGGGATAACTCAGCCCAATATAAACGATCTTGAATCGTGAAACCAAATTCATCCTCAGGAAAATTTGGCATGCGATATTCGATTTTTAGGAACATGGGTGATAACACCAATCTGACAACACCAAGGATGATGATAATCGGTGTTAATAACACGACAAGATAATTAAAACCCTTAATAAGATACTTCATTTACAAATCCTCCAATAAATAAGCGCGATTCGATTGAACTATTGTAAGTCTTCTAAATTTCCTGAGAGGACATATTTCAGAACCATTCCATTTGTAATCCACTCAATTGGTGCTCTATCATCTGTAAATACAACTTCAGAAGCAGGGGTGTCCGTAATATTCATCAGAGTCCGTTCCATTGATTCAACTAAGAGTGGATGTGTGCTTGGATCTTCTTTGAGAACAACATAGTTATTGAAAAGATTCATTACGTTTGTGGACTGTACAGTAGCATAGATAACAGAATTAAAAGTATAAGGTACGTCCATGACGTAGATAGAAGGGAAAATAGTTGAGATCGTCCCAATTAATCCGTTAATTAGTCTTCGATCATTAGGGGCTCTACCGACGTTGATTACAAGCACGCCATCCTTGGTTAAGTGATCATGCACAATTTGAAAATACTCCTGTGTTGTTAAATGCCATGGAATATATGGAGGGCGATAGGCATCGATGCTGATAATCGAATATTTATCATGACTATGTGCCAAGCCCCATCTTCCATCAGCAGCAATTGCATTTAAATTCGGCATGTTCATTCCGAAGTATCTCCTCCCTACATTGATGATTTGAGGGTCAATTTCATAACCATCAATTGAGATTTCACCGAAGACAGCAGTTGCTTGTCGAGCGATTGTTCCACCCGCTAATCCAATAATCGCCATGTTTTTTATGTTATTCATCTCATAAGGAAATTCATTAAAAAATGGTCCAGATAGCACTTGCATCCAAGAACCATGATAATCAAGGATAACAGGATGATACTCAGAATGAACGCCCTGCCCTTCATTTAGTCGCAGAAACCGATATCCATCTTTCTCTAAAACTTGGATATAGTTATATGCTGACTCGCTTTCATATATTTGTCCGGTTGATCTCTTTATTGGACTATTTCCCCAGATAATTCCTAATAAAACAAGGAAAACCAACATCCACAGATAAGTTAAACCACCTCGCCAACCAACTGACATGAACATGCCTATAATTGCAACAAATACTAAATAACTGCTAAATACGACAAATGTATTTCTTGTCCCAATTGTTGGGATCATCAATAAAACCGGTAAAAACGTTCCAATAAATGAACCCAAAGTGGAAATCGCATAAATTCGTCCTGATATTCTTCCTGCTTCCTTTGGGTCTTGGATTGCTAATCGAATTGCAAACGGAGAAACTGTGCCTAACAAAGTTACCGGGATAATAAAAAGAACCATCACAGA
>DUEG01000040.1 GCA_011176615.1 Anaerolineae bacterium
CTCGCCAACCCCAAAAAAATACCGCCTCACAAATGGAGACGGCTGGCGCACTGATCATACGCAAGAACATCTCCTTTCCAAACACGAGGAGGCAAGGTCGTTTCCTTCCTTACCCACGAGCGTCCTAGGACGCTCCCTGCGCAGACTGCAGGTTCGGCCTCCCTGCCATAGCCGGAGGCTTTAGGTCATGAGGCTCGGAGATTATATCTAATTATATTGAGATTTTTTTGTTTGTATAGGGGAAGTTCTCGTTTTTGCTCTCATTGCGCAAACGCTGGGTTGCCGTCTGATGGGTTTTTCAGAAAATTATTGGGGTGTCTCCGAGTTCAGGCATTGTTCTGAACGAAATTAACACCTAGGGTTTAACTGTAACATCATCGAAATAGACAGTCAGAGGCACATCAGCATTCGACTCAATATAGAGACCCATTTGAGTATCCACCGCCTGCGTACCAGTCACTTGTGAAAGGGGGTGCCCGTTTGTAAACACTTGGATTGAATCTCCCATACAATCGACTTGAAGCAGGTTTGGCGTGGAATCACTATTGATATATGGTGAAGATGTCCAATCAATTATGGTTTCAAAAGTGCCGCTTTTATAACGGAAAATTCCATACTGGGAAAGGGCAGAATTGATTTTCAATAAGGTGAAGTGCTCCCAGTCGGTCCACCCAAAGATTACCCCGTACACACTATATGCTCCACCGGAACGGGTTGCTGTCACTTGCAGCGAGTAGGTATCGAAACCGCTTATCGGCGCGGTAACTGCCGCCCAAGCATGAGCCTCTCCAAGCCAGCCCGTGTATTTTCCATTTTCATAACTCCACTTGGATTTGCCATCTATGCTCGATCCCTCGTGCCACCCACTTTCAGAATTGCTGATGCCGTCATGGTTTAGCGCCGACTGAACATTGCGCGGAACAACGGGTAGATAAATCTTATTCTCGATAGGGAATTGTGCTGACAACAGAATTTGCGGGGTGTTAGCAGTCGCCCTTTTTGGGTAGATTCGCGGGAGAACGATGACTATTCCAAGGATTAAACCCAGGATTATAAGTGTTGTGCGTGTGTGTCTCATCTTCACATCCGTAAAAGGAGAGCGGTTGCAATCCTTAGGGGAGTTCCTCTCGGCTGACGACGCGCTTGGGAACGATTCCTTGGAAACGGTCAACTTGATCTTCGATGATCATCTTCCCTAGTTGGTCTCCATAAGAAGTCAATTCTGGAATTCTGCTAACATCATCCATGGTAATCTCTTCCTCCAGGTCAATTTGGAAGCGGCGGAAGTCGAGGTCTTTGAAAAAAGTATCCACGAGATGGACTTGCTGGTCTCCTGCGGAACGCTGGAATGCATCCACAACTGGGTTGATCCATTCCCATGCCCATAGGCGGTTTGCTTGCTCAGAGTTGAAGTGATGAGGGAAGCGTCCCGTCCCGAGGCTGATTAAGGTGGTTTCGGCGGGATCCCATCCAAGGCAAAAGCGCAGTTCGTAAGCCGCCAGATAGCAGGGATTGGCATAAGAGCCGACCCCGCCATCAGCAAAGCGCCCTTCCACTACCGGGAAATAGGTTGGAACACTGCTCGAGGCAAGGACTGCATGAGCAACCTGCCAATCTCGGGTGGCTTCCTTCCAGGGCTTGATGAAACGGGTACGGTTTTCTACCAAATCGAAGGTTGTAATAACCACATCGGTTGGGGGATCGGTTTTCCAGAAGTCCCCCATTGTACAATCCCCAAGGGAATACTTGAGCGCTTCGATCAAGGGCGCATTGTCATAACGGTAGCGGGTGAGTGGGAAAAACCATTTACGCCATGTCTTGGTAAATATCATAGGTCCAAGTTCGACATAGAGTTTGTACATTTGTTTTGCACTCAATTTCGCGGCGATACCGGCTGCAATGATTGAGCCTGTGGAAGTGCCTGCAGTCAAGCGAAAAATGTGATGAGCAGGTAACCCGAAGGCTTCTTCCAGGCGTTGCAAGGCGCGGGTAATAATGATTCCGCGCATCCCTCCGCCATCGATAGCGAGAGCCACGTGTTTACGAAATGGTTTCATGAGTGTGAACCTCCAATTTCGTTAAAAAAATAATCATTAGGATAGATAGCAAGTTCCATGCCAACCGTGTGGATCAACGCAATGGGAACATTAGAGGTAACGCTGACGCCCCTTCAAAACGACAAAACATGTTGTCACTGCGAGCGGAGTGTAACGTAGCGAAGCAGTCCCCCTCACCGCCGTCATCGTCATTACGAGGAGGCGCAGCCGACAAAGTAATCTCCTCCATCGAAAACAAACATACCATGGCTCTTTGCATGCCACGCAGGGAGATTGCCTCGACCCCCTCCGGGGGTCTTGCAATGACGGAAGATGTTGTAACTGCGAACGGAGTGTAATGTAGCGAAGCAGACTCCCGCACCGCCCCATCGTCATTACGAGGAGGCGCAGCCGACGAAGTAATCTCCTCCATCGAAAGCAAACACATCACGGCTTTTTGCATACCACGCAGGGAGATTGCCTCGACCCCCTCCGGGGGTCTTGCAATGACTCACCCTGAACCATAAAACAACAGATAACTTTGTCGTTTCGAGCGCAGCGAGAAACCTTTCGGGGTGGTGGCTGGCATACCACTTCCCCAGCCCAATATCCAAAAGAGAAGGGTGATAAACCCCAAACTTACAGTTAAAGATACAAGGCGAGAAAGTCAAAATCGACCTTCTCGCCTCGGCGATCCAAACGAGGAGTTAGGAATTACGCCTTATATATGATCCCGACCAGTGATGGTCTTGTCGGGTGAAATCTTCCAGAAATCCTTGTCTTCTAATTGTTTTCCATATCCACTGGCTTGATCGAGGGTCACCATAAACCCGAAATCGTAAGCGTCCACTGCCACCAATTGATGGTCATATTTTGCTTTTTAGCATAATTCACAAGTAGCAATATTCCGACCATTACGACTGCACCAATTATCAGATCAACAAACATATTACTCTCCTTTGAAAGGAGAGTTGATATTTCAAGTAGCTCATCTTGTAACTGTGAACTTGCTTAATTGTGAATAACATTACAAATTACTCACTCCAAATAATATACAGATACAAAATGGTTTTGTCATCGGACTTTGGATGGTATTTATACCCGACTAAAGTATTAAGTCTAATCACCAAAAAATAACCCCCTATTTTATATAGAGTGCTTGATCAATAGTAATATTCCGAACATTTGTCATTACAAGGAAACATCACGACTGTGAAAAACCCCCTCGCATGATAAACAAGGACGCCAGGCGCGTTTGTGTGTAATGGGGGAGATTGCTTCAACCCCTAACAATGCCTCACAAGGATGCTGGTGGGAGGAATGGATAAAGTGAAGATAGACAATGGTCGCTGAACGATGGCTTGTTTAGATGTCATCCAGGGGTACGAGGGAATGACGCAGAGCATATAAGGCTACTCGTACACGGCTGTTCAAGCCTAATTTCCCTAATATACTGCTCACATGCGTCTTTACCGTTTTGAGACTGATGGTAAGGTCATCTGCTATCTCCTGGTTGCTCAAACCGCGCGCAATCAGTCGAATGACATCCATCTCTCGATTGGTTAGGATATCAGGCGCAGGCATCTGTTTTGTCCTGGAGCGCACAATGTTTGCCAAACGCCTGGCTGCTTCAGGGTGGAAGTAAACCTGTCCCCGCCCCGTTGCACGTATCGCCCTGGCTAACTCGATTGGACTTGCGTCTTTCATCATATAGCCTGCAGCACCGTTTTGTATCGCCGTTCGCACTTTTTCATCATCCACAAAACTTGTCAGAACGAGAATCTCAACATCCGGAAAATTGTTCTTTATTATGCGAATGGCGTCCAAACCATCCATTTCCGGCATCACCAGATCCATCAGAATAACATCGGGGTTGACATCTCTCGTCAACTGTAAGGCTTCCAATCCATTACTGGCTTCGGCAACGACTTCAAAATCCGCTTGAGACGCCAGAAAGAACTCCAGCCCACGGCGCACAACCTCATGATCATCAACTATCATCACGCGTACCTTTTTCTCTTCACTCAAGGGAAACCTCCATGCTGTTTCCTGCCAAGGGTACTTTGGTCACAATCATCGTTCCCTTGCCAATTTGAGAACGAACCAACAAAATACCATCCATCATTTCCGCTCTTTCACGCATGCTCAACAAGCCAAACGACGATGTTTTCTCCAATGTAACCTGCACTGGATCGAAACCAACACCATCATCGCTGATCGTCATTGTGACCATTTCGTCGTCTACATCAAGCGCAACTTCAACTTTGCTCGCCTTGGCATGCTTTGCGATATTATTGAGCGCTTCCTGCGCAATTTTGTACAGATTCTCTTGAATTGCACCTGACAGGTCATGCGGGTCACCACTCATCCGCATCGATGTTTCGATCCCTGTAGCCCTCTGAAAGGTATTGGCACGGATTTGTAATATCCGTGAAAGGTTCTCTTCCTTCGTATTCAAAGGGCGAAGTTCATTGATCAATGTTCGCATTTCTTTCTGCACGAATTCAATCTGATTCTGTAAAAGTTCCATCGCTGGAGATATTTTCTCTTTATCGCAACAAGCGACTTTCAATCCCTCTGCCATCAGACTGATTGTGAATAAGGACTGCGTAACGGAATCGTGCAAGTCACTAGCCAGCCGGCATCGTTCATCGACAATGATCAAATCACGATTCTGACGCTGCAATTGTAGGTTTTCAACAAGGACGCCTATGTGCTTGAAGATCGCATCGAGATAGGACAATTTGTGGGGTGGAATTTCTTCCTCGGAACACTGCATGAGAATTACAACACCCAGTTCCTTCCCCTTCGATAATATTGGGAGCATGTATACTTGGTGAACACCTAACTTACGATATCCTTCTAGGCGCTGGTTATCCATTTGAACTTTTGCACTATATACATCCGGAATCATCAGCGGTTGATGACTGGTGACCACATCCATTAATGACATCGCTTCAACTCCCGAATCGAAGTGCACATATAAATCTTTCCGAATTCTATCTTCACATGCAACAGCCATGAGTTTATTCCCACCATTTTCATCCATTAAGGTAAGAGCCAAGATGTCTAACCCTACTGCATGTTGTGCAATACTTAAGGCATCGTTTAATAATGTGGATAACTTGCCCTGTTTGTTCGCCAATTCCGCAATCCGATTAATTGAATCGTATTCGACCGCCCTGTCCCTTACAGTGCTCTGGACTGATTCAACCATTGCATTGAAAGTCTTAGTCAGGTCTGTCATCTCGTGCTCACCCTTTGGCACTGGCACCCGATAAGAAAGTTCTCCATGACGAATCTTTTCAGCACCGTCTGCTAATTCCTGAATCGGGAAAGCAAGCCGCTGTAAATTTATAATGCCTCCGATAAGGATGACTGCAAAGAATCCAAACGCTGTAATGATCGCCATAATGAACAAGGTTTGATTCGTAGACTTTAAGGTGTTTTCCAAATCACTTGCCACTTGTAAGGATTCATTGATAGGCATGACCAGTACGACGTACCAAGGCATATTCGGCATCGGGGCAAAGGCAAAATAATCAACTCCCTGAGAAGTATCTATCGTTTGAACGAACGTTTTTCTCTCTTGGAGTTGATCCGTCAAACGAAACGTTTGAAATTGTTCCCTCACAGGGACTGAAACGACCTCCAGCAACGTTTTGCCGAATGTCTTTTCAGCAGATGCAGCAAATTCCCCAGATAAGATTGACGTACGGGCTCTTTCCGGCATGTTGATCAGTTTGGCATCCTGGCTGACCAAGAACATGTAACCGCCTTCGCCAATTTCAGTCTGTAAGATATCGTCGACGATGGTTTCAATGGAGAAGTCGATCCCAACCATGCCATAGAATTTTCCCTCGGACCTAATCGGAGACGCTACAGTGATTACGGGTTCCCGATCAACATATGGGTTCGTCCAAACAATATCACTACCATCCCCATAATATGGTCGAGCCGTAAAATCCTGTATTTTTGGTTCATTAAATACTCCTCCCACCCAAAATAGATTGGGGTACATCCAGATTGTTTGATCCTCCGTAATGATAAACACTGAGCGGATCAACGAGTTAGCATCGACAACGGATTCTAAAAGTTGGGAAGACTTCGATAAAGTATTTTGACGCTCGAATATATCATCCGTATGCTTCATCAGCGGGGAAGCCATGAACCCAATCGGGCTATCAGGTTCTAACGACATCCACCCCTCATCATGCTTTTCGAGCCGATTACCAAAATAATCGCTTGTCTGAAACCCTATCACCGAAGGGGTTCCCATGATGTCTGTTATATAATTCGCCAGCGTTTTTGCGATCTCCGCTTTTGCCTCGAAGACCATATTGTAGCGTAAGGCATGCGTTTCTGCTAACTGACGTAATTCTTCTTCTGCGTGTTTTTCAAGCGCAAGACGAACTTCATCCGCCGCTTTTTGACTTGAGCGCGATTGAATGGTTGTCGGAACTATCGTGAACAATGTTGCTGGGATAAATCCCAGAATCAAAAAAAGAAGCGCCAAACGGCGGATCAAAGACCCTTGGAATATTCTAAATAATTTCATCTTTGGTTCTCTCCCGTATCTCACGAATTCACGGATTGGATATACAAAGTGCACACTCTACGTTTGGGTTCCTCTTTAAGTTTGCTTCCCCCTTCCACATATCCAAGCGAGCCAAACTTCAGAACTAGGCATCTCCAACAAATTACTCTTGGAATGTGTAGTTTTAGTCTCAGGCGTAACAACCCTTAGCGCATCGAAGAGGCAATCAAAGCCGCACGAATGCTAATCTATTTCTCAGGGGTGCTTACTGTCTTTATATCTCTTTCTTCCCTTAGGTATTCTCAATCATGCGGGTATTATAAACTAACATTTATACCTCTACTTGATGAATCATGCAGTTTCGCTGTGCTTTAGATTGGGAGTAGAGATCATCCAAGACGGAGATTATCGCTCGTTACAATCTCACCATCTTTCTTTACAAGGGTCGCTTGGCAATTCTCCAACGACTCAA
Organism: Anaerolineae bacterium; assembly: GCA_011176615.1. GTDB lineage: Bacteria > Chloroflexota > Anaerolineae > Anaerolineales > UBA11858 > G519. The sequence continues at coordinate 7,046 of DUEG01000040.1, forward strand.
GCAAAGCAAAACCTGAATCAACGCCAAGCACCATCATCGCGGTCGCCAATCCGTCAGCAAGAGCACAAGTAGGGGCAATCACCGTTACACTTGCCAGTTCTGGAGAGGAGTAACCGGTGCGCGGGTCAAGGATGTGGTGCTCGGTGAAGTCAGCGGTGAAGGTGTGCATGTAATCCCCCGAAGTAGCAATGGCTTGGTCCGCTACTTGCAAACGAGTCAGAATTTGCCCCATGGCTTTTCGCGGGCTTTGGATACCGATTCTCCATGGCGCATCCGGCGCCTTTTCTCCCGAAGCACTAAGGTCTCCACCCGCCTCAACCAAAACATTCTCGAAGCCAAATTGGCGCAAAGTTGAAATACCCTGGTCAACGATATATCCTTTAGCAATCCCATCCAGGGTGATCGCCATGCCGGGCATTGCAAAGGACACCTCTTCCCCGACAAGGTGAATTTGATGATAATCTACACGCTGGCGGAGACGTTCGACCTCTTCTTTGGGGGGTAGCCCTTTGCCTTGTTGCTCATAAGCAGCATAGAGGTCAACCAGCGGCTTGATCGTAATATCGAACGCACCTCCACTCAGATACCCAAGAGACTGTGATTGTTCAATCAACTCAAGCAGCGCAGAGTTCGCGTTCTTTATTCTGCCATTCAGATTTAACTGTGAAAGTTGGCTTCCGCGCTTGAAGCGACTGAGCACCTCTTCAAGCCCTTGCATACGATCCAAACACGCGCTCACGGCAAGCCGTCCTTGATTGGCATTGGATGTGATTACGGTTAAGTTAACAACCGTTCCCATAAGAAGACGGCTCTCCTGAATGGTCTCCAATTCATTCAAGCGGTCTAAACCCACTTTTAGGGTGAGACCCGCAACGCCTGTGACAGCGACGATTTGTAAAAATTGCCGCCGATTTATTCGACCGTTTTGTTTGGATATTTTACCGATTGAATTCATAAATGAATACCTCTTCCATTCAATGAAGAATTTCGATTACATTAAGATAAACTTGCGCAACTAATAAGCCGGAAACGACTAGTACAAAGACCAATAAAAACCAGTCGATTAATTTGTTTTTACCGTTTTTTTTATTATTGTTTTTTTCCATAATTCTAATATCCATTCTCGCATAATACGAATGAAATCAACCACTGGACTGACAGGACATAGGAAACTACACCATGGGCGTTTGATGAACATCGAGGCAATCAGTACCAAGCCTAAGGCAATGAACTGCAAGGAAGATCCATATAGGCTGAATAAAGTCCCAAATAGTTCATAACTCGCCAGACCTGGACTACGAAAATATATACCCAACAGGATTGCAATCAATGCCAAAATGCGTTGAAGCCATTTCAGCCATTGATGGAACAAGCGCGGTTTACGCGGCTTTGCCCCACCGATCAATCCCATACATTCCTGAGCTGCCCCAAAGGGGCAGAACCAGTCACAATAAGGGTTCTTGTTATCCACCGTGAAGACGAACAGGATTCCGCCAATTAGGAAATACCAGTAAAGGTTAGTCTGCCAAGGAGGAAAATATCCAAGAAGCATTTTAGTAATATAGGCAATCGTGATTGGGCTATTGTAAATAAATCCTAAAACGACCATCCCAATTATCAGCGAACTCCAACGTATTTGTTTCTTATATTTAAACCCGCGTTGATGCCCTATATACCCAATCGTAAACAAGAGGATCAAGACCACCTCAGGTAACCCAAACTTGATCTTTGGGGGAGGCTGGTTTTCTACGGGCAAACCCAGGTAACGCGCTACCTGACGGCTACCATGCAGAGCAGCCTTAGCAACTGCTACCGATGAATAAGTTGCGCCAGTTACGCCGTCCAGGTCTTCTCCAATGTTGAACGCTTCAGTGTACTTTTTCCCATTTATGTTTTTCAATAGGTCGCTGTCAAGCACGCGGTTGATCCACGCGGGCGTTTCCTTGCTGCTGGCTACCGCTGAACCGACAATCTTACCAGTTTGGTCAACCCCAACAGCAAGCACCAGTTTCCCGCCATAACCACTCGCTTCCCCTAAAGCAACGTAGCCCAGAATATTCTTTTCTTCCGGGTCAGCCCAAGCAATATAGATAACGCCATTGTCCTTGGTAATATGGTCTGCATCAGGTATTGCTTGCCGAATGGTTGGCATCAAGTCAGCAGCAGCACGTTTAGCTCCGACCACCCAAACAACAGCAATCAAGATTAACGCAAGTAGGGCTAATGTGCGTTCTCGCTTTTTACGTTTAACATAATTTGATATCGAGTTCGAGGAATTTTTAGCCATGAATGTTCTCTTCATCACCTCCTAAATGTCGTTATGAAGTCTGTAAAGCCTCGATTTCCTTCAAGAATTTATTTATATTGGTTTCCTGTGAATCTAGTTTTGCCTCCCTGAAAACATCGATCGCCATCTTGCAATAATTCATTGCCTCCTGTAATGCCCCTAAATCACGATAAGCCATCGCAAGCATTGTCAATTGTTCCCCTTCCAAGTCGGGTAAGTCTTGTGCTCGAGCGAGTTCAACCGCCTCCTTATGGAGAGGAATAGCATCTTCAAGGTTCCCTAACTCAGCAAGGGCGAACCCGACTCTACCGGTAAGGTACGCCGCCTTGATATCCTTGTCAGTTCTACGAGCAAGATCAAGCGCCTGTCGGTAAATTCCGAGCGCTTTGTCGATTTCATCTGTTACCACATAAGATTCACCCAGACTGATGAGAAATTCGAATTCCTTTTGCTCGTTTTTAGCAGCCCTGGCAAGTTCAATCGCTTCTAATGCACCCGCATTCCCTTCCTTAAAATGATTTAACAGATAACAAGCCTTGACCAGATTTTCATAAAAAATGAATGCGGTTTCGTTGTCCTTACCCCTAACCAATTCAAGCCCCTCATGGGCATAATCGATTACCTTCTCAGGTTCATTTAACGCCGAGTGGATTTGCACAAGATGGCGGAGCACTTGAATTTCAGCGTCCTTTTCTCCCGACTTTTGGAGATAACCAAGCACCTGCTTAAAATTATCGGCTGCCTTGATATAGCGTTTTTGCCATACATACACAATCCCAAGATTCCCCAAGTAGCCATATTCTGCTCGCTTGTCACCAAGTTCACGTGCTAAGGCGATGGCTTCCTCGAGGTATTCTTCTGCCTTGTCGTTAGAGGCAACCGCAATGCTCAAATCACCCATCGACCCAAACGCGTTCATCATCCGCCTTTTATCCCCAAGCCGTTTTGCGATCGCTAAACCTTCTTTAAGGCGTTCAAGGGAGATGACAGGTTCCCCAGATTCCTGTAATATGTTCCCTTGGCTAATGATTGCATCACACCTGATGCCATCATTCCCCGTTTGCTCAGCAATCTTGAGGATTTCTTCCACTGTTTTATAAGCATCCGGGTAGCGTTTGATATCTCGATATGCGACCGTCTTGATCCCTAGACAGCGCACTTGGAATTCTTCCCCCTCATCAGATGCGAGTTCAAGAGCCTTGTCGAAATTTTCCATTCCTTGGGTATATTTTCGCACCAGAAACAAAGCGTAACCAAGATAAGCATGTGCGAGACTGATTTCTTTATTATCACCCCTTGCTTGTGCTTCAACGAGCACCTTTTGGCAATCACTTAAGTATTTGTTTGGGTTTGTTGAACTTTTCGTTGTCATTCGTTGCGATCTCTTTGCAATTTTCAACATATTATATCACTCGGACTAATCTTAGTAGTATTGGTTTATTACAAACTAAAGGGGGGAGGAACTTAATCCCTCCCCCCCGCATAAGATTTTCTGCCAAAGAAACTTTTTATCCTTCTTTCGTAGTCTCATTTTTCGGATTAACAGCCATGAGCCGCCAGAAACCAACCCCTAATATCAGGCTAATGACCATTCCAAGGAGAAACAGACGGATGTCTGCAGTCTCACGTTCTCCATGTAGTGTTCCATATGTGTAGAAACTCATAGTGAAAATCACGTACCAGATGAAAGCAAGCAGCCATTTCCACCAAGTAAGCACCCAGCCTTTATCTTCAGCAAAAACTTTAAAGCCAGCGGCAACTAGGATAAAAATTATCCCCATCAAAAACCAGAAAATATTCCCATCGAAAAACATCTTAGCCTCCTTCGTTGGGGTTGGTAATCGGAATATCCAAATATTTATCGGCAACCATGTACGGCGGCTCCGGGCGGTAACTCGCAAAGTGACCTACAGGTGGACGGTGGTATTCTTCCGCTTTTGGATAATCAAAGAAATTCTTTTGCGTCCACAGAAGACTGCCTCTGACGACACCGGTTGGATCGCGTGGGTCCAGTTTGCGCGCCATATCATGCAGCCAGTTATCTTTACGGCTGTAAGGACAAGTGGCTACGCACATGCGGCACCCCATCGGTCCCATCGTCTCGCGCCAGTAATTATAGCAAGCACCGTTGTTGATGTACCAGTGCTCATACCCTCTGATGACCATACCATCCGGGCTATCCGCCATAGAGATCGCTCCAGAAGGACAGGATTCAGCACACAATTTACAACTTTTACAGAAATCTGCGATCCCAATATCAATCGGTTTATCAATCGTCAAAGGCAGATTGGTGTTTACGATTGCCATGCGGGCGTTCCCGCCTAATTCCGCGGTGATGCAAAAACCCGTTCGTCCTTGTTCACCAAGTCCAGCCTCTACAGCATGCGGTGGTACGATCATGTCATAGCCGGTCATCGGGGTTTGCGCTCGTGCAGGATAGCCAAGATATTTAATGCATCCCACTAGCCGTGTCGCTGCGGTAGAAACCCGATCATACGCATCATAACTGGTCGAGAACTGAGGGCTTCCAATGATCACATCCCATTCCATGGGAACAGCCATCACAATCGCATATGTCCAATGTTCCGGCATTTTGGAAAAATCATAATCGGGAGGACAGCCGCGCCAACCTTCTGAATACAACCAATTCGGATTGGTTTTGGTAATGCGCACCAGGGTTGCTCCATAGCGGTGCGCCATTTCTTTGATGAATTCAGCAGCCAAATCAGGACTCTTAAAGGGTACAGGATCACCTATTTGCTTATCCTCTGAAAGGGGTTTAAGAAAATCCGAAATCTCTGGGGGCGCCTGTGGTCTCGGCAAACTGCGCCCATGGGCTGTGAAACCTTCGGAGTAGGCATCAGCCAGTTTGTAATAATTCTCGTATATCTTACGATCCTTCATGTTGTTTGGAATTGTCTCACTGAAAGTCTTGAAGTCCCATTCAAGGCGTTCAGGGAACTTACTGTAAAACTCAATCAAATATGGCGGTAATTCCAAATCTTCAAGCGGGTCCCCGAGTTTCCATTCTGGATGCTTCTCGTAGAATTTTTGGAACGTGCCCACTCGACCAAATACATAGTCAGTGAGGTGGCTAGGGCGGCGGACAGCACTAACTGGGCTATGTGCAGGACCTTCGAACTCAAAGGGTTTGCGATTGAAGAATTGCGTACCAGGGTTGAACGATTCCCAGCCGGTATAAGATTCCGAACTCTTGCCAGCGTTGTTCCCCGCAGCGACCAATCCCCCCGCTTGGGCTGCAAGTCCAACCAGTCCAGCAAGTTTCAAGAAGCTCCGTCTGGAAACACCTTGTGTCGGTTGTTCACTCATAATCTCGCTCCTTCCTTATTAATATATGTTTCTCTGCAATGAATTTATAACGATAACTTAAACTTATCATTTGGCGCTGATTGAACACCAAAACCCTGTTCTCGTGTTCCTAGACCAAGAGAACTGATTACAGTTTATTAGTTTTTGCCAACAATAACAAGTGATTATTATCACATAGGTTGTCAAATTCATATCCGACTAAAGTCTTAAGTATAGTCGGACGATGGTCGTATTAACCCTAATACAGTCCACTTTCTGTCCCTTAGTAGGATTCAATCTGTAAATTTCGCTGAATTGGGTGTTTTAGATGATTTGGTCAATCACCTGAGGAGATTATCTCGTCGGTTATAACACCCTCCTCTCAATGACGAGCAGGATGGATTGCACAACTTGTCAATTCGAAGGAGCGCTAGCAACTGAGAAATCTTCATCAACACCTGCGCACACTCCGTCTCTCCAAAAGGCGATACGGGAGATTGCTTCATCCCTGGCGGGATTCGCAATGACGGTAAATGTTGTCACTGCGAGCGGAGTGTAACGTAGCGAAGCAGTCTCCACCATCGCCTTTTGGAAAGCCGGGTTAGGGTTGCTATATCTAGACCTCGGAGGTCTGGAGCACTTCATGATTCGTTTCCAACCAAGAAAATGCATTTTTCATTCAATAACGCCTGACCTGTTATAATTCACCCTACTGCACATTTCAGCAGGGAGGTCTGCTCATGAACGCACCTGATGTTTCTGCGATAATCATCTTCTCGGTACTATTCTTTGGGATTGGGGTTACCTTTGGGGCTTTTATACTTTACCTGATCATGAAAACGCGTCAACAAAAAGCGCACCAAGAACTTGAAATACAAATAAAAACGCTTGAAAGCGATAATAAAAACCTTCAGGATAAATTAGCGTGGATACAAAAGAGCGATCAACAAATGAAAGACACCTTTGCGTCCATCGCAAGTTCGGTGCTGAAAGTAAATTCGGATGAATTGGTCAAACGCTCCAAAGAACAAGTGGAGAAGATCCTCGGTGAGGCAAGAGGGGACTGGAAAACGCAAAAGACTGAAATCCAAGGAATGGTCAACCCTCTCTCAGATAATCTAAAAAAACTGGACTCGGTTGTGCGGGAACTAGAACAAAAACGGGAGGGCGCATACAAGAGCCTGGAGGAGCAACTCCGAACACTAAGTAAATCTCAAACGGAGTTGCAAAATACAACCATCACCCTCACCCAGGCATTAAAATCCTCCAGCACGCGCGGACGCTGGGGCGAATTACAATTGCGCCGGGTGGTGGAAATGGCTGGTATGGTTGAACATGTATCCTTCGACGAGCAGGTCAGCGTGGATGGCGGACGCCCGGATATGATCATTAATCTACCCAATGGCGGCATTCTCCCAATTGACGCGAAAGTCCCTTTGAACGCATATTTGGCATCTTTCGAAGCAACCAGTGATTCCGAACGGCAATCCAAACTCAAACAACATGCCCAGGCGATGCGCGATCGTGTCATCGAGTTAAGCAAAAAGGAATACTGGAACCGTTTCGATAACGCCCCCGACTATGTGATTATGTTCGTGCCTAATGAGGCTTGCTTGAACGCAGCGTTTGAGACCATGCCGGAACTTTTCGATTATGCAATCGAAAACAATGTCCTGATAACCACACCGGTTACCTTGCTCGCCCTGTTGAGAGCCGCAGCCTATGGCTGGCAGCAAACCCTCATTGCTGAAAACGCCAAAGAGATTGCCAACCAAGGCAAAGAACTCTACCAAAGATTGGCAACTTTCACCAACCATCTTGCCGATTTGAGAAACAATTTGAATAAAACCGTCGAAGCATTCAATGCGGTAATCGGATCGCTGGAACATCGCGTGATGCCTTCTGCAAGAAAACTAAAAGAACTCGGCAGTTTCCAGAACGAAATCGAACCGCCAGAACCAATCGAAACTCAGGGAAGGCTTCCCAACAATATTCCATAAGGCGGGCGACTCCTGTCATTGCTATCCACCCCTCTTGTCACTGCGATCATCCCTTTTGTCATTGCGATCATCCCCTCTTGTCATTACGACTCGCCCCTCCTGTCATTGCGATCAGCGGGAGAAATCCTACGCAGTTAGATAAGATTTCTCACTGCGTTCGAAATGACATAAAGACAATTGTATTCGAGATATTGCAATAACAGACTAGTATTCTTGAAATAACACTATTGGAACTTAATCTTGTCGGCTGTCTCTTATCATTGCAACCCACCCCTCTTGTCACTGCGATCAT
>DUEG01000041.1 GCA_011176615.1 Anaerolineae bacterium
AACTCTTTATGTTTGCCATGGTCCTGGCTAACATCGCAGGTGAAATGTATGGTTCTATTCTGCCTTTGTACTTAAAAGACCTCAATGCGAGTGTGGTGCAGATTGGTTTATTCTTTACCCTCTCCAGGATATTACCCCTGGTTCTACAGATCTTGGGAGGATGGATTTCCGACTCCTTGGGGCGCCTGCGAAGCATTGCCTGGGGTAGTATCGCCGGTGTATTTTCATACATTGGATTGATCTTAGCCCCAACATGGCAGTGGGTTTTACTGGGCGAGGGGCTCGGGGCAATTACGCGATCACTCGTTGCCCCAAGTTTTGGCGCGTTTATTGCCGAACAATCTAGTGAGAAAAATCGCGCCCGCGTATTTGGTATCACTGATACAATCTTCATGCTCGTGGTCGTGATCGGTCCCCCACTTGGTGGTTGGTTAGCAGGTCAATATGGCTTTAAAATTATGTTGATCACGGCTGGGTGTCTTTATACGCTCGCTACTATACTCCGGGTTGGGATGGCACGGGTTGCATCTCGAACACATGAAGCAAATCCTGAGAAGTTGTCCGCACAGAGCCTCAAGATCAAACTAAGTGCGATGACAGGGATGGTTTTAGCAGGTGGCGTTCTCACATGGATCTTAATCACAGACGGCGTCCGAGATGTCGCCTTCTCAATGTCATTTACCCTAATGCCAATATACTTGGAAGAGACCGGTTGTTTAAGCGTCTCACAAATTGGTTGGTTGAGTTCAATTTTTGGAATCTTTATGATGATCACAAGCACCCCATCGGGGTGGTTGGCGGATAAGAAGGGCGAACGAGTATCCATTGTATCGGGTTTCATACTTGTTTTTATCGCCTTAATTCTCTTTATAAATCTCTCTGGATTTTGGAGTTATGCACTTGTTTGGGCGATTTTCGGCGTTGGTGTAGGGATGATGTCCCCAGCCTATAATTCACTTATCAGCAAAGCCGTACCAGAAAAATTGCGGGGAACGGCTTTTGGATTATTGCAAAGCAGTCTTGGCTTATTCTCATTGCCAGCTCCAGCAATTGGCGCTCAATTGTGGACCCGGATTGGGCCTAGTTTCCCATTCTCTCTTACCGCATGGGTCTCGCTTATCACCATAATTCCCGCTTGGCTAAAATTCAAACTTCCCTCTAATAAAGATACAATTGAAACTGAAACACTTATTGAATGAGGAACAAAATCATGTCTGAAATACATATTAAAACCTTAAAAAATCGTTCTTTCCAGATCCAAGAAATGCCTTCTATACCCGGGCTTGTATTACGCTTTTTCCGGGGTAAGGCAGATTATCCATATATCAAAGAAGTTTTTGATCGATGTAAAAATGTAGACGGGTACAAACATTCATTATCCGAGGAAGAGATTGCCAATCATTTCAATCATCTACATAATTGTGATCCATTCAAAGATATGATTTTCATTGAGATTAATAAAAAAGTGATAGGATACAGCAGGGTGATGTGGTACAAAGAAAATACAGGAGATATCATCTACCCATCTCTTGGTTTTATAGACCCCGAATGGCGTCGCAAAGGAATAGGTTCAATAATCTTAAAATACAATGAGCAGCGCTTACGTGAGATTGCACGAAATCACCCGCCTGAATCACACAAGTACTTTCAAAATGATGTCATCGATGAGCAGCCAGGACGGGTAGCGCTTTTGAATGGAATGGGTTATAAACCTATTCGTTACGAATACGGAATGGTCCGACCGATTGATGCGCCTTTACCTAATGCCCCAATGCCAAAAGGCTTGGAAACCCGACCTGCCACACCTGACCAATATCGTCAAATTTTCGAGGCCTCGAATGAGGCTTTCCGAGACCACTGGGGTTTCAGAGAAATGACTGAAGAAGATTACCAGCGCGAGATTGCCAGTAACACCTTCCAACCACAATTATGGAAAGTGGCATGGGATGGCAAACAAGTGGCGGGAATGGTATTGAATTTCATTAATAAAGATGAAAATATCGAATATAAACGCCAGCGCGGATATACAGAAGGCATCAGCGTCCGCCGCCCATGGCGCCGGCGGGGTTTAGCCCGTTCTCTTCTTGTCCAAAGTATTCAAATGTTCAAGGAAATGGGCATGGAAGAAACCGCCCTAGGAGTTGATACACAAAACCCAAGCGGCGCATTACGATTATATGAGGATGTTGGTTACACCGTTGTCCACACTGAAACAATTTACAGAAAACCTTTTAAATCCACATAATGATAATAATAATAATAAAAAATAATGGATATTCTAAATGACTAAAAAAGAATCACTACCCCAAGGATTTCTAACCCGTCCTGCGACAATGGACGATTTAGAGAACACGGTTAATCTAATCAATTACTTTACAAACCATTATATTGGGCACAATGAAACCAGTATTCCAAATTTACGGCGAGACTGGGAAACTCCTGGCTTTAAATTAGAGAATGACACATGCCTGGTTATCAATCCTCAAGGGGAATTTGTCGGGTACCAGGAAGTATGGACAATCAATAATCCTCCCGTGCATCCTTATATATGGGGATGCGTTCATCCTCATTTCGAATCGATGGGTATCGGAAGTTATCTGCTCACATGGGGAGAAAAACGCGCACATCAAGAATTGTCCCGTGTTTCCCAAGACCTGCGTGTGGCAATCTGGGCTGACACAGATGATCGTATTGAACCTGCAAAACGATTGCTAGAAGAACACGGGTTGTACCCAATACGATATGCACTCAGGATGATGATAGAAATGTCTGCGCCCCCTCCAAAACCCGATTTTCCAAAGGATATTTTCTTGCGCTCTTACAATCCTAAACGCGATGCCAAAGCAGTCTATCAGGCAGATAATGATGCTTTTAGAGATCATTTTGGTTTCATAGAAGAATCATTTGAAGATGGGTTTCCAAAATTCATTCATTATTTTACGAACGATGAAACATACGACCCGACACTTTGGTTCATCGCGACAAGCGGTGATGAAATAGCAGGGATTTGCCTATGCAATAAATGGTCGAACGATGACCGGGATGCAGGCTATATCGCCAGCCTTGGTGTAAGACGTCCATGGCGTAAAAAAGGGTTGGGAATGGCTTTACTAAATCACGCATTCGGGGAATTTTACCGCCGGGGAAAGCGCAAAGTCTCGCTCGATGTGGATGCGGAGAACCTTACCGGAGCCCTGCGTCTATACAAGAAAGTCGGCATGCGGGTTTCCCGAAAATTCGTTCGGTACGAAAAAGAATTACGTCCCGGAAAAGAAATTAGCGTTCAATCTTTAGACGAAACACCCTAAATATGCTATAAAAGTATAGTCCTTGGATAATTAATTACAATCTCTTCACTGGAGTAACCATGAACATTCGAGCAATCATCTGGGATTTTGGCGGTGTGATACTTCGCACAACGAACCCTGAATCTCGCAATCAACTTGCGTCAGAATTTGGAATGACCCGTTTAGAACTAGAATATCTCGTCTTTGCAAGCCCGCTAGGCAAGAAGGCTCAACTTGGAGAAATCACCCCTGATGACCTTTGGGCTGGTTTGCTTTCCCATCTTGGAGCACCCATAGAAGAGAGCAAAACCATCCAAAAACGGTTTTGGGGAGGAGATTGTCTCGATCATAATTTGATTGAGTATATTCAATCCCTGAAGTCTTCTTATAAGACTGCGTTACTTAGCAATGCTTGGAAGGATTTAAGGCATCTACTCAACAATGAATGGGAAATCTCGAAAATCTTCGATGAGATCATTGTCTCAGCAGAAGTTGAGGTAATGAAACCAGACCCTCAAATCTATCAAATTACACTGGAGCGTTTGAATATAGATGCGCATGAAGCCATTTTCATTGACGACTTCGAACGGAACATAAAAGGCGCCCAAAGGGTTGGTATGCATGCTGTCCAATTCCTGAATCCGGAACAAATAAAAACAGATTTAGACAAAATTCTCAAGACATCAAATTAAAATGAACCGGCTAATCTCTCTATCAATTCATGAAATCAGCGCTCTAATCTCCAAGAGAGAAATATCCCCTATTGAAATTACCTCAGCCTGCCTGGAACGCATCACCAGCATCGAGCCTAAAATTAACGGTTTCATCACCCTCACRGGGGACAYCGCCTTAGAACAAGCAAAAGTAGCCGAAAARGAAATCCTTAGCGGCGAACACCGCAGCCCCGTACATGGAGTCCCAATTGSAGTTAAAGACTTATTCGAAACCCAAGGGATTCGMACWACCGCAGGCTCGTTCTTCCTCCGCRATTACATTCCTGAAGGCGATTGTACTGTTGTTGAAAAATTAAGAAGAAATGGCACCATTCTGCTAGGAAAACTAAAYATGCACGAATGGGCTTTGGGCGTAACGAACGAAAACCCTCATTACGGAGATTGYCATAATCCTTGGGACACAARCCGAAGTCCAGGCGGTTCTTCRGGCGGTTCCGCTGCAGCCCTTGCAGGWGAAATGTGTTTTGGWGCACTAGGCAGCGACACAGGTGGTTCCATCCGCATCCCTTCTGCACTCTGTGGTGTCGTTGGTCTCAAACCAACCTTTGGACTTGTCAGCAAACGAGGTGTTATCCCCTTATCTTGGAATCTAGATCATGTCGGACCCATGGCAAGGTGCGTCAAGGACGTGGCGGTGTTACTCAATGTCATTGCTGGGTATGATTCACAAGATCCTTATTCTATTGACTTGCCACAAGAGGATTATTTAACTGGTATAGAAGAGAGCATTGTCGGGTGGCGTATTGCAACCCCTGTAGATAAATTCTTCCACAAAGCCGATACTGAAGTACTTAACGCCTTCCGAGGGACAATCAAGGTTTTTGAAGATTTAGGCGCAAATATAACTGAAGTAAGATTCCCACAAGCCCGCCAAATAAGTCGATCCAATGGTCTGATGACCATGAGCGATGCTGCCGCTTTCCACAAAGAACGAGTAGACAATCATCCAGATATGTTCGGCAAAGACGTATTAAGCCGTCTCCGTAGTGGCGCAGCCTTCACATCCACCGAATATATCTTGGCACGCCACACCCAGACCCTCGGTCAACGTTGGTTCAGAGATTTCTTCCAAAAATATGATCTATTGATCACACCAACAACGCCAATCGTCGCACCCTTTCTCAGGAGCACAAGCGCTATTGAGCGTGCTAAACAACTAACCCGCTTTACTGGAATATATAATCTTCTGGGATTACCTGCACTTTCCCTGCCCTGTGGCTTTTCGCCATCTGGAATGCCGATTGGGTTGCAAATCATCGCCCCATGGTGGGGAGAGGCACGTATATTAAGGGTTGCCTACGCTTACGAACAAGCCACCAACTGGCACAATAGATATCCATCTCTCAAAAATAAAAAATAGCCGCCATCGATTATAGCGGCTATAAAATTAACACTCCTCTTAGAACAATCGGAAAAACATATCCACAATTTCTGGCTCAAAATGTATTCCCGCGTTCTCTCGAATGTATGCTCGCGCATCGTTATCCGACCATGCCTTCCGGTAAGGTCTATCCGAACGCAATGCATCCCATACGTCTATAACAGCAAAAATGCGCGCCGTTCTAGGAATTTGCTCACCCTTCAAGCCAAAGGGATATCCACTTCCATCCCATTTTTCATGATGGTAATAAGGAATATCCAATGCGGGTTTTAGAAATCTGATCGGTGAAAGCAATTCATAAGCATAGATAGGATGCTTATGCATAATCTCCCATTCCGCATCGTTAAGTGGGCCCGGTTTAAATAAAATTTCATCAGGTATCGCCATTTTCCCAATATCATGTAATAAAGCACCACGTCGAACATGCACAATATCCATTTCTCTTACCCCTAGAGCACGTGCCAAGCGCAAAGTTAAATCTGTAACCCTTTTCGTATGACCTTCCGCTTCCCTGTCTCGTAGGTCAAGCGCGCGGACCCACCCATCAAGCGTAGAATCGTATGCCACCGAGAGTTCCGCATTCGTTCTTTGAAGATTATTAAAAAGATCAGCATTATCCACTGCAATCGCCGCTTGTGCCGCCAATGTATCTAAAAAGTCTAACCATTCCGATCCTGGATTTAATCTCTCCCGATGATAAATCTCCATTACGCCATTGACTTGCCCCTTAACGATAAGCGGAACCCCAAAGTAAGAAACAAAACCTTCTCTCGAAAACAATTCCTGCCTTGATAGTCCTTGCGTGACTTCCCGTAAATCCGAAATGTAGGTCATTTTCCGGGTTATAGCCACCTTGCCTGCCAACCCCTCTCCCAACTGCAAATGAGTTCGATTGAAGGTCATTGTTCGAAATCCACGTCCAGCCACAAATGCTAAATTATTGGTAACCGGTATTGTATGATAAACTGCCGCGGCATGAACGCCCAACTGCGTAACTACTTGTTCTAAGATTACCTTGATGGTCACTCCTAAATCCAGGCTACTGCTAATTGCCCTGTAAATGTTGTGCAAAGCCACCAAATGCTGTAATCTTCGCTGAGTTGTGTTATATTGCGTCGACACGTGGATCATATTGGAAACAATGTCGCCAATTTCCTCAAACAATGAAATCTCATATTCAGTAAATTGCCTCTTCCTTCCAATCCACAAAGCACCGATTATCCGACCTTGAACTAATAGCGGTAATCCGACTACAAATAACCCATCGCCTTCATTCAATCCGAAATAGGTATCTTTTCCGATATACGGCTTGCCTTGCTGAATAACACTACGGATTTGTTCGCCAGGAAAGGTTGTTTCTTCCTCATTTATGATTAAACCACTCCAACGAGACCATGCTCCCCGTCCGAGTTCTATCCGCATCTCCCCTTTAATCCCTACGCGGGTGAACAACATAGCGGTATCAGCAACCATGATACCCATAATTTGATCTAATATTACTGCAGGCATATCGGCATGCTTTTCCACTTTCCGAAGAGTAGTAGAAAGATCCAATATTATTTGCTGCATCCTATCACGATGATATTGATCAGTGTGATTCACAAAAACCAACCACACACCGATAACAACCCCTGTTGCATCATGGTATGGATAGCACCAGATTTTCCAAAGAAATCCTTCGATTTCTTCAAAGACATGACATGAACTCCCATTAAAAGCCTTGCCGATGCACTCTTCAACCTGTGTGCTTTGCTCAAAAACATCATAGATCGATTTACCGATCATTTCCCCCACGTTTAAATCTAGGAGAGGTAAGCCATCACCTTCACAGAAAGTAATAACGCCATCCTCACCAACCATCCAAATAATCGCTTCTTCTGCTTTAAATGTCCCCAATGTAGACTTAAATGGCGAGGAGGTAGTTTTATTCATATTGTTTATGTCTTTTGTCGTTGTATATCCTTTAACAGTGTTCGATGCCATCGAGGTGAAAACTACTCCTATCTTAACGAATCTCGTTTTGTTGATTTACTAATTGCATTGCAAAGTCTGAGAGTGTTTCTGCTTTAATCGATAACACAAGTTTTCTTTCATCTTCACTAAGTCGAAATTCTTCACCATGGAAACCCTGTAACACAGCCATAGTGGGATTAGACAATAGTAAATCACAAAAGCCTTTATTAACCACAGCAGCGGCAACTAATCTACTGATCTCTTTACTACTCGATGTTTCTTTACGCCTCGTAGAAGTGGAAATAGGAGCGCTTTTGTATGAAACTGCTTCACGATAATTGAATGCAAGTGCTAAATTCGTCTTCATGAGATTACTAGTCCTTTCTCAGTTTTTGTACTCTGGCCTCCAAGAGACCATAAGTAAATAAACGTCCCCAACCCAATTAAAATGTCTCCAATACTAAATGCGACACGAAACCAAGAACTTTTCGCAAAGACAAAATAATCCGATAGAAACCATAAACGAGTCTGTTGAATGGGTAAGACAATGTCTTTACCAGACCCCAGACGTTCGCCAATCTGCCATACTCCAAGAGGAGCAGTTGGATAAACCTTCATCACAGCATCCGGTCGGATTGGCATCAGACCACCATTTACAACAATCACTAAAAAATTTAGTGATAATCCAATACCCAAGATCCAGAAACCTTGCTGCGATCGGTTAAGCCAAGCAAACCAAATCAACATCACCTGAGAAACAATTAGGATTCCGATTGACAACTGCAACGGAATCCAATGTGAAATCGTGCGTGTATTAAAAACCAGCAATTGAGGGATGACAGCAATAAACACTAACCACCCCTCCTCGATCTCTGGATATTTCAGGTGTTGTCCTCTAAACCAGCCTCGTGCCAGACCCGCAAATAAACCGGCAACAACAGCCAGCAAGAGAATCACTTAGAATAGGCTCCCAATCAAACTCAATGGGCCAGGTCCGCCAGGTCCGCCACCCACTTCAGGAGCCGCGCCGCCAATAACAAGCAGACTCAGGGTTAGAATCAAGAAGAATATCTGCACTACTCGGCGATCTACTCGACCAAAAATAGCAGTTAATGTTTTTTGAAGTTGTTGCATCATGACTTACTCCTTTTACTGTTTGAATCCTCGCTTTATATACTCGAAAACCAAAATTTATAAAAATTATTCTGCCAATCATCATAATTAGACTGACTATCTAATTATGATGAATAGGGGTCTCCGAAAGTGGCTCTTAAAACTCCTTGTTAACTGTTATATTCATCTACAAAATTAACAAATGAAACGGAAGCATCGCAATGATTAGAGATAAACCGTTAGGGGCGTTTCCCCTCCCGCCCCTAACTATAAGGAATATCCCGTTCTTGATTATTCATCTATTAATAACCACTCTCACGCCAAGTTCCATGTCATCGGCGTTCTAACAATATTATTCAGTTAGTAGTCTCCAAAAGTGGCTCTTAATGCTCAGTATGCCCCCATCTACGCATTATCAAACCTCCAAATACCAATGATTCAGTGGGTTAAATATAAATATAATTCCTCTGTCTTTGGTGATGGGAGGATGTCTAAATCCTTTTCAAGTGCAGCCTTACATCGTTCATAGGTATTAACGACACCAATTCTATTTCCCATAGCATCATGTGCTTTCATTTCCAGACGGTATGCCGCTTCCACACAAGGATCTTCATTAATTGCTCGTTCACAGAAATCCAAAACCAATTCATATGCTTTACGTTCAAAATATATCTCCGCAGCGGAGATAAGCGTATTTTGGTAAGACCTTCTTAATAATTCCCGATCTAATATTGCCCAACCTTCTCCAACATCTTGCAAGAAATCTCCACGGTATAGGTTAATTGCTTCTTGGTATGCCTCCAAACGATAATCAACATTATTTTCCTTATTAGCAAATTCTAGTTTTTCCTGAAAGATTTCAACATCATATTCATAATCAATATCTTTATTAAATCGATAAAGTTCCCCATCGAACAGAATCACATCTTTGCCCAAGGCACGACGTAAACGGTAGATCGTATTTTTAAATTGTCTCTTCAATTGTGAATTACTGCTTTCCGGCCAGAATACAATTCCTATCACCTCTTTTGATACACCAAAAGGATGTGATAATAAATAGAAGAACATACTACGCACCGTGCGTTGCTGCACCCATTCTGATGCTATAATAGGTTCCCCGTCTATTTTTACGTTGCCATATCCAAAGGCTTGTATCTCTAGTTTTGGCGGCGCAAAGGGCAAACTTGGGTTTTTCCGTCGTAATACTCTCCTGATATTTGGAATCCGTTTTTCGAACTTCTCTACCTTCATTAATAAGCGCCTTATGGATTCTCCAATCTGATGATCTTCTTGGAAAAACCCAAACAACTCCTTATAATCCTTAACCAGAAGTGTACTATCATGATCATTCTCTTGATTAGCCAAGAATGATAATGCAACGCTAATATTTTCGTATGCTTGGTCTTGGTTAGCAGATAAATACTCCGAATTAGCCAATGATAAGTGTGCTCGAGCAATCTCTAATGGGCTTCCACCTCTATGCAAACACTCGATTGCCTTTAAAAACATCGCGCGCGCTCGCACAGTATCGTTTTGACTCAAAGCGAAATTCCCGGCAGCCAAGGAATAGATACCACATTCGTAACCGGAACTATTCTTGTCCATCATAGTTTCCATAACCTCAATAAAGCGCAATGCCCCTTCAGGTTCAAGATCACTGTTTGCAAGATGGGCTCGTTTTGCATAGATGTAAAAAAGCAAAAAACGATCTTTGACATCATTCGCAATCGCCTCTGCTTGTTGGTAAGCATTCAGGGCAGCTTGATGTGCTTCCAATTCCAAGTACAAATCTCCTATACTCGTCAAAGCAAAAGACTCTACCCGACCATATCCAATGCTATGAGCATGCGTTAATGCCTCTTCTAAATAATTCAACGCTTGTTCATAGTCTCCCTGCATTTGAGCCAAGATACCGAGGTTATTCAAGACAGACACTTGACGTACTACATTTTTCTTATCCCGCCAATAATCCAGCGCTACATGGTATTTCTCTTCAGCGCGGGTATATTCTCTCATATTACGATAGACAATTCCCAAATCAGCACCAGTAAGCGCGGCAAAATCCCGTTCGCCCATTTCATCGTAAATCCGCAAAGCCTGTTCTAAACATTCTGCGCCCTCACGAACTTTTCCTATCCGATATTGACTTAATCCTTTATTTCGCAATGCTTCTGCAATGTATATTCTTGCTTCATCTAATTCTTTTGCCATCTCCAGAGTTTCTTCAGAGTCTATTATCGAGGCGCGATAATTCCCTAACATTCGATATACCGCCGATCGCCAAGTCATCACACCCACAACACGTTCCTTGTTTCCTTTTAATTCGAAAAGTTTTGCTGATTGATTGAGCAGATCTAAGCCTTTCGCGCCCTCTCCGAGAACAGCAAACACATATCCGCGCAGAGATAACAATATCGGGTGAGCATTCCTTATATGTTTAGGTAAATTATCTATCCACCCAGCCAACGCTGAAAGGCGACCCCCCCGCAACATTGCTCTTCCTGCATCCTCCACCATACAAGCAGCGGCTTCAAAATCTTCCAACTGGGTATAGACTTCATATGCGCGTTCCCACTCCTTCCGTCGGATATAGGTCTTTGCTAATCGACGCAGAATCTCTTCCCTTTCCTTTGGGTGACTCTCTAACATTTTGGATCGTAAAAAATCTCGGAAGAGATGATGATAACGAATCCAAGTGCTTCTTTCTCCAACCTGTTGAACAAAGAGGTTTTTACTTAAAAGTAAATTTAGCGCGTCCTTCCAGTCCGATTCCCCTGGTGCTTCTCCTAATACCTGACCACATAATTGAGCATTGAATTCCCCGAGCAGGGAAGTATGTAACAATATTTTCTGAAGGTTAGGGGGTTGCTGGTCTAATATTTGCTGTGCCATATAATCATACAACCCAACAGCCGTAATATTGCCCAAGCGCGCTCGGTTCATCTCCCCCTGCCATTCAGTTTGAGCAGAAAGCAATAGCCCTGTTATCCACCCTTCAGTTTCTTGCTCAAGTTCGTTAACTTCACTCTGTGAGAGTGTTCGATGATAGTTTTGATAGACCAGCGTCCGAATTTCATCAGGACGAAAGGCTAATTCCTCATAACTTAATCCCCAAACCTGTGACCTGCCAACCAGCAGGGGTAAATCTGGCAGCGACACCAATGTTCGCGAAGAAATTATCAAGTGGAAATTTTCATCTACATCCTGAACAAAACGATTGATGAAAGTATTTACCGCATCACTCTCCTCAACAGCATGATAATCGTCCAAAACCATGATGAAATGCTCGTTGATATGCTCATACGCATCATTCACAATCATTGTAACAACCTGGTCGAGGTTGTTTAAAAGATGAGCATCATCTTGGATAAGTAAAGAGGATCGCTCTCCAAACTCCGGAAAGCATTGAGATATTGAGGCAATAAAGTATCCAAGAAAACGTTGCAGTTCCTTATCAAGCGGGTCTAATGAATACCAGCAAACTGGTAATTCAGATTTATCTGCTAAATCAATCAATAATGATGTCTTACCATAACCTGCGGGAGCAGAAACCAGAATCAACTTATAGTCTAATATATCCTCAAAAGCGTCCAATAAACGTTTTCGCGAGAGAATGTTGTTTCTTCGACGAGGAATTGTGATTTTTGGTCGTGAAATATTAGGAATCATTCGAGCCTTACTCCACAGTAATTGCAAAACCCGGCATTTGGAGCATTTTCCAACCCACATCTCGGACATATTCGCACAATACCATTGCCACTTGACAATAATTTATAGTTGGATGTCTTTGAATATATCCGCTTTTTGAAAGGTTTTTGTCTTTTGGTGAGACTTTTTGCAAGGATTTTGCCACGTCTGAAAGCATCTCGATAAATATCCACCAATTGTGATTTGTCTACATGCCGCCCCGTCAAATACCATAATAAAACAACTTGCCCAATAGCATAAGTACCTGCATATGCAACAGCGGTCTTTGGAACGATTCCCCATATTGGAATTAAACCAATCAACTGACGCGCCACTTGCCGCCAAAGAAAACCGCCGCCAAGCACACTGCCAAATTCAGCAACATAATCCTGCCAACGATCAGAATACCCCAAAGCAAGACCTAGTTTATATATTAAAAAAGCCTGTGCTTTTGTCAGTACTACAATATCGGCAACATTCAAAGGAATATCAAATACAGGGATAACCTCTGCCAACCCCGTGCTAAAAGAGTAAATTGCATTAGCAACACATGTGTCGTCGATTAATTTGCGAGCAATAACCCGTCGGAAGAGAGGAAATTGCCTCCCAAGGGGAAGAATATCATCTGGCAACATGCCAACCACAACGGGAACAAAAACATCCTGCAAATAATCCAAGTCATCAACAGACCCAAGTACTTGATGTTCAGCATACAATCCAAACGACTTCTCTAAAATAGAGTCACGGTCAATAGAACCTGAAACAGCGAAAAAAGATAACACTTCTCTTCCTGCCTCTTGCCAATGGCTAAGCAATTTCCGCTCAAGACTAAAATCCTCAGAAGAGGCATCTATCAATAAAATAATTAAATCAACATTGAGATCTTCGGGAACATTTACAGGTTCAGTCAACCAAATAGGCGTATGTTCAACAAACTTGCGACGCACAGGATCTGTACGCATAAAGTTAGCCAGCACTTGTTTTCCCACCCCTTTTTTCCCAACGATGGCTAAATGAATACTCCGCTCAGCCTCATCGCGGATAGGTCGTAAATCAATCTCTTGAACTATCTTCCAAATATTAGAGATTGTATGTATTCCAGGAATGGTTGGTTTTTTAATGTTCACCATCAGTCGTGATGCTTATCTTCGTACAATTTCCTGTCTGCGCTTGCTAACAAATCTGAAACAGTTTCTGCATGATCCGGAAACGTGGAAACCCCAACAGATAAACCCAGTTGGATTTCCCCAATTAACTTCGATTGCTTACAATATCGAACAACGGCTTCTTTAAGCCTGTCACTTAATAATTTTGCGGTAGTAACATCCGTTTCTGGTAAGAGGAGTGTAAATTCGTCGCCTCCATAACGGGCAAGAAAGTCAGTCTCGCGAATCGTATCAGTTAGTTCTTTTGCAATCTGCTTTAGAACAATATCTCCAACTGGATGTCCATAGGTATCATTCACGCGCTTAAATCTATCTAAATCTAACATTAGAATAGAAAACTTATGCTTATAACGTCTTGAGCGTCTGATTTCATCTTCTAAACGCTCCTCCAAAGCACGACGATTTGGCATCTCTGTCAACATATCTGTATGGGCTTGTTTGTTGACTAGATTATGCAACCGTGCGTTTTCAATCGCAACGGCTGCCTGATCACCAATCAAGCGCAAGACACGGACTTCATTATCCGCAAATGCATTCGGCTCAGAATGAGCAACGGTCATCACCCCTACAACACGATTCCCTATTTTAAGCGGTAGTCCAATGATGGACCCCTTCCAATTAGATGGCACATCCTTGAATAAGGAATGACGTTTCATATTATTGACATAAATTAGATTCCCCTCCCGAGCAACTTTATATGTTAGCCCTTC
The DNA here is from genome assembly GCA_011176615.1 of Anaerolineae bacterium. Taxonomy (GTDB): domain Bacteria; phylum Chloroflexota; class Anaerolineae; order Anaerolineales; family UBA11858; genus G519. The sequence continues at coordinate 14,032 of DUEG01000041.1, forward strand.
ATTACGTGGCTGTGCCCATACTTTTTCCTTGTTTCCATCATTCCATAAAACTGCTCCAAAACTCAGCATTTCTCCATCATACAAGAAAATATGTGCATCTTGCGCATCACCAAGCATACTCAAAGTGCTCTCCAAGATTGCATCCAAGACCTTCTGCAAATCCAGGCTGGCAGTCAGGCTCAGGCTTACTTGATGCAACGCTTGCAATTCCAAAGCGCGTTTCTGTGTCTCTTTATACAGCCTTGTTCTTTCAATCAAAATTCCCGCTTGGTTTGCAAACAACCCTCCCAATGCTATTTGCTGATCAGTCAATATTCGCTTTTCATGCTTATCAGCAATAAAGATCAACCCTATGACAACATTATCAACCAACATCGGGAGTATGATTAGCGTTTTGATACTATTCTCATGCAAGAAACTTACCTCTTGTGGAGTAAGGTCTGAATCATTAACATCGCTAAAAATCAATGGGGACTGGATCAAATCGCGTTCAAACATCCTTTTTTCAAAATGAGTATCATCCTGTTCAAGAGGAAGGATTCCCTTCCAATCGATATTACCTCGGGTTACCAAGGAAATTATCTTTTGTCCATCGATATCCCAGGCAATCAATCCACCCGCGTCCATAGCCCAAAACCGTACCATATTATCTACGGCTGTATTCGCGATACCATCGCTCTGTTGCAAAGAGGACATTTCAGCCAAGGCTTTCACTAATGAAA
>DUEG01000042.1 GCA_011176615.1 Anaerolineae bacterium
ACCATTTGCATTACTTCTACACGTTTGAGTTCTTTCATTGTCAATATCACCTTGTTGTCCATAAGGTGACATTTTCGCTGAACACTTACAGGGTGTCAAATTCGCTGAACATCTACAGATAGAACGCGACGTCTAGACGAATCAAACAGCCCATGATATACTCCGCTCGCTCTTGCCAAAACTTGAGTAAATATGCATCTTTTGATGCTAAAAAATTCACACGTATCTTGACCTGCAAGGGCGTGCCGCCGTTGGGAGAAATCTGAGGCGGTCCTAGGCAGGGTTGAAGGATACGGAGGTAAAACACAAAGGAGTAGTTAAATGTCTATTGTTTCCATGAAAGCCTTATTGGAAAGCGGTGTGCACTTTGGTCATCGTACTCATAAGTGGAACCCGTACATGAAGTCCTATATCTTCACAGTAAGAAATGGGATTCATATCATTGATCTTCAAAAAACCGTGAAAGCACTTGAAGAAGCCTATAATATTGTGCGCGATTTGGTCGCCGATGGTGGCGTAGTGCTATTTGTAGGCACCAAACGTCAAGCACAAGACACGATTCAAATAGAGGCAGACCGGTGTGGAATGCCGTATGCGATATCGCGCTGGCTAGGCGGCACATTGACCAATTGGATAACTATCCGGCAGAGAATAAACTATCTTGAGCGCTTAGAACGCATGCGTGATAACGGTGACTTCTCTCGTATCACAAAGAAAGAAGCGCTCGGTTTGAGTCATCAAATCGAACGTTTAGATATGCTCTTGGGTGGTATCCGTAATATGGTCAGCCGACCTGATATGCTCTTTGTTGTAGACGTCCGCAGGGAAGAGACAGCCGTACATGAGGCCAATCTACTTAATATTCCAGTCGTCGCAATGGTAGATACAAATTGCGATCCACGCAATATTGACTATATCATTCCCTCCAATGATGATGCTATTCGAGCAATTAAATTGATTGTCGGAAAAATGGCTGATGCAGTGTTAGAAGGCAAGGCAGTTCATAAGGAAGAAGAGGAAGAACGGATACCCTCTGAATTTGCCGCCAGCGGCGTGGAGGCTGGAGTTGAGTTGACCGATGATGATCTTCTTGGAGAATCTACGATGGCAAAGATCAAGGCTCAGCAAGCAAAAGCGGAAAGCACTGTAAGCGAAACCCAGAAAGAAGAACCGGTACCGGTTCAAGAGCCAATCGAAACCAATAAAGAAGAAATTGTTGAGGAAACCGTTGTCGAGGAAGTAATTATGGAGGAAGAGACAACCGATAACACTGAAGATACCAAGCCTGATAACGAAGAGCCACTGGTATCTGAAGACGAAAATAATGCCCAAGAGAATGCTGAAGAAGACAACAAAGCAGAATCAGAGCAAGAGGATGAGGAATAAAATGGCAGTAACAGCAAAACAAGTACAAGAATTGCGTAAAATAACAGGAGTAGGCTTTCTTGATTGTCGTAAGGCTCTTGACGCTTCTAATGGTGATTTCGACAAAGCAGTGAAGTCCTTGAGAGAAAAAGGAATCGCAAAAGCCGAGAAACGTGCCTCACGGAAAACCTCCGAGGGCATCCTGGAACTATACACCCATGGAGATGGACGCGTTGGTGTAATGGTGGAAGTAAATTGCGAAACCGATTTTGTTGCTCGATCAGAGAAATTTCGGGGTTTTGCTCACGAGATTGCTCTCCAAATAGCAGCAGCAGCACCTAAGTGGATAAAAGAAGAGGATATTCCCGAAGGTGTGCTTAGTGATAAGCGCGAAATTGCTCAAAAGTGGGCAATTGAGGAAGGCAAACCGGAGAATATAATTGAGCGGATTGTCGAAGGCAGATTAAACAAGTACAAAGATGAAGTTTGTCTAATGCGCCAAACCTATATCCGTGATGATGATATAACCATTAAAGACCTGTTACTACAAACAATAGCCGCGATTGGTGAAAATATCGTCATTAGACGGTTTGTGCGCTGGGAAGTTGGAGAGAGTAACGAAACATAAAAGAACCTAAAGCCAACCTCATAAGGTTGGCTTTTTTGTTATCTAGTTCAACCACGAAACTTGATCGGGAATTAGTCTCGATCTTGATTAATCGGGTACAATCAAGTGGAGGTAGAAGGTATGGATATGGGCGCAGGAATTAAATATAAGCGCGTATTGCTCAAACTGAGTGGCGAAGCTCTTGCGGGGAACAATGGCTTTGGAATAGACCCTCTACAAGCAGAGTCCGTCGCTCGACAAGTGAACGAAATCTATGAATTGGGTGTAGAAGTTGCTATCGTAATCGGCGCGGGTAACTTATGGCGGGGGCGGAGAGGTTTAGAGCGAGGCATGGACCGCGCAACCGCGGATTACATGGGAATGCTTGCTACTGTGATGAATGCTATGGCATTAATGGACGCAATGGAACGCATGGGAATGCAGACCCGCGTTCAATCAGCGGTAGAAATGCGAGCAGTCGCTGAACCATATATTCGTCGACGAGCAATCCGACACCTGGAAAAAGGAAGGGTGGTTATTTTTGGCGGCGGCACTGGGAACCCTTATTTCTCAACAGATACTGCAGCAGCTTTGCGGGCAATGGAAATTGGTGCAGGTGTGCTAATCAAGGGTACTAAAGTAGATGGCATTTATGACTCTGACCCAGTATCTAATCCTAATGCCGTCCGTTTTGACCACTTGACTTATATCGATACACTCAATCGGCGTTTAGAGGTGATGGATAGCACAGCAGTCTCTTTGTGTATGGATAATCATATGCCGATTTTGGTCCTAAATCTTTGGGATGGGGATATCCTTGTGCGCGCAATTCATGGTGAACATGTTGGCACGCTAGTCGCAGATTAATATCAGTGGTTAAGAGTATTCTCTTGGGGAAAATTGCCGAGATTCTCTACTTTTCCATTTCTGTTTCCTTTACACCTTAAATTAAGGTAAAATAAAACAAGTGTGGTTGCTCAGGAAGGTGATTAAACAATTGCCTTCGATTGGCAATCCGCATTTTGGAGGTAACTATGCTTAATGACATTTACAAAGAAACAAGATCAAGAATGAAGGGAGCTATCCAAGCCCTTGAGGAAGACCTTGTTGGCATTCGTACAGGTCGGGCTAGCCCTGCACTTGTGGAGAAACTCTCGGTAGAATATTATGGTGCTCCCACACCTCTGCGCCAGTTGGCAAGCATTGGTGTGCCAGAACCGCGTACTTTACTTATTCGCCCTTTTGATGCAACTACACTAAAAGCAATTGAAAAAGCGATACTCTCCTCAAATTTGGGGTTGACTCCAAACAATGACGGAAAAGCAATCCGCTTGAATATACCCACTTTGACAGAAGAGAGAAGGTACGATCTGGTCAGGATAGTCAAACGCCGCCTTGAAGAAGCGCGCGTAGCAGTTCGTAATGTTCGACGAGATAGCATTAAAGATTTGCATGAGTTTGAAAGCGAAAAATTGATCTCTGAGGATGATATGAAACGCGGTGAGAAGGAAATTCAAAAAATCACCGACGAATTTATCGAAAGCATTGACCGCATTGGTACACGAAAAGAAACCGAGATCATGGAAGAATAAGAGTTGGGACTGATATTTAATTAAAAAATAATTTGTGTTTATTACTCTGATCGTTGTAACATAGATTTGCTGAAAGTTTTTTATCGGATTTACCAAACATACTTTTTCAAGGGTGAGCAAGAGTAAACCAGAGATTTGCCTTTACCCGAAAGCAGAAATAATTTTAAAATGGAAAACAAAGGCATTAACATTCCCCCCGACAAACTACCCAAACATATTGCTATTATCATGGATGGCAATGGGCGGTGGGCAGCGGCTCGAGGTTTACCGCGTTTGGCAGGGCATCGAGCAGGAACAGACAACTTAAGACGCATTATCACGGCTTGCATTGAGTTTGGTATTCCTTATCTGACAATCTATGCATTTTCAACAGAAAATTGGGGACGCCCTGCCGAAGAAGTAAGAGGTTTGTTACACATACTAGAAGACATGATTGACCGAGAATTGCAGGAACTTCATGAAGAAGGAGTTCAATTACGTCATATTGGTCATTTGGATCGGTTAAAACCGAGGCTACGCAAGAAAGTGATCGATGCCGTTGAACTTACGAAGAATAATACCCGTTTAATTCTCAATGTTGCATTTAATTATGGGGGACGCGATGAAATCGTCTGTGCGATTCGCCGAATGATTAAAGACAATGTGCGCGAGGAAAATGTAACGCCTGACTTGGTAAGCGATTATCTATTCACCGCTGGTCTCCCAGACCCGGATTTAATTATTCGGACATCTGGAGAACTTCGAGGAAGCAATTTCTTGATTTGGCAGGGAGCCTATGCAGAATGGTATTTTACACCCACATACTGGCCGGATTTTGATAAAAAAGAACTACAACACGCTTTAGAAGAATATAGTCAAAGAGACCGGCGATTTGGGCAAATTCCTACTAAAAGGTAGGCTTATTAAACCTCTTTATGCTTAAAAAAAGAATCTTGGCTGCTGTTGTTTTGTTGCCAATCGGTTTGTTTCTGATTTACCTGGGCGGTTTATGGTTTGCCATCCTGGTTATTTTATTCTTGGGTATTGCCGCTTGGGAATACGCAAGACTTTTTCATTTAGGGGGATATCATCCTTCAAATGTTTTAATTGTCGGGGGTGTAATATTATTAGCCGCAGAGCGTTATTGGGCTGGCTTTGCTAATACACATTGGCTACTGACTGCTTTAATCCTGATTAGTATGACTTATCATCTCATTTCTTACGAAAAAGGAAGGGATCAAGCAGGCACAGATTTTGCCATCACAATCGGTGGAATGATATATATCGGATGGCTTGGGTCCTATTTAATCTCCTTGCGAGCAATTCAAGATGGATTATGGTGGTTGCTATTAGCCTTACCTGTTGTTTGGTTAGCCGATTCTGGCGCATATTTTTATGGCAAGCGTTTTGGTCGACACAAATTAAGCCCCAGGCTTAGTCCCAAAAAGACTTGGGAAGGATACATTGCGGGAATTGTGACGGGGGTAATAGGAGGCGTAGCGCTAGTGTATTTATTAAATTTTTTGGGAGCCGGGTTATTTCTTTACCAGGGCGCGATCATGGGGTTGATTCTTTCCGTAGTTACCCCACTCGGTGACTTAGGAGAGAGTATGTTCAAGCGCCAATTTGGAGTTAAGGATTCAAGTAAGTTAATTCCTGGACATGGAGGTGCATTTGACCGAATTGATTCGTGGATATGGGCTGCTACTTTGGGGTATTACCTGGCGGTTGTAATATTTATATAAATTCCAATACAGACTTGAAAACAATATTCCTCTTTATAAAAAGAAAGTTTTTCAGAAAGGGAAAAATGAAATGAAATCTAAACCAAGTCGAAATCTTGCTCTTGAACTTGTACGCGTTACAGAAGCGGCTGCCTTGGGAGCCGGACGGTACATGGGAAGGGGAGATAAGGAGGCGGCGGACGCTGCTGCCGTGGATGCCATGCGTTTGGTACTCAATTCGATAGAGATGGATGCTGTTGTTGTGATCGGTGAAGGGGAAAAGGATCGGGCTCCAATGCTATTCAATCGTGAACGTTTGGGTACAGGGGCACCTCCGGAAGTGGATTTTGCTGTCGATCCTATTGATGGTACACGACCCGTAGCAAAAGGGATGACAAATGCAATTGCGACAGTAGCGATAGCGCCGAGAGGGACTATGTATGATCCCGGACCTTTTATGTATATGAACAAAATCGCTGTGGGTCCCAGCGCAAAAGGCATAATCGATATACAAGCGCCCGTGGCATACAATTTAGAAAAAATTGCAAAGGCAAAAGATAAACATATTAATGATTTAACCGTTGTGGTTTTAGATCGCCCTCGGCATGAAAAACTTATTCGTGAAATTAGGGAATGCGGTGCTCGGATATTTCAAATCATGGATGGCGATGTGGCAGGGGCAATGATGACCGCTTGGCCTGATTCCGGAATTGACGTTTTAATGGGCATTGGCGGTACTCCAGAGAGCGTCTTAGCAGCCTGTGCTTTACGCGGAATGGATGGAGAAATTCAGGGTATCTTTTATCCACGTAACGAGGACGAGAAAAAACGCGCATTGGATTTAGGCATGGATATGAATACTGTGATCACAATGGACGATCTGGTCTCATCAGATGATGTATTTTTTGCTGCAACTGGTATAACCGATGGCGAACTATTGAAAGGTGTAAAATATTTCCGCCATGGGGCTCGGACAGATAGCCTTGTCATTCGCGGAAAAACAGGAACTGTGCGCGAGATTATTGCTTATCATAACTTCGAAAAACTTAACCCTATCAGTGAAATCGAGTATTGATTATATTGTGGAATATCAGGCTCGCTGAAAATATCAAACAACCAGAAAAGGTAACATCTGATATAGGAAACACCAATAAGTTTGCTGCCGTGAAGGATTAGCCAGCGTCTAAGATCTGTAAACTGGGGTTATCAAACCATTTTTGGACCGCGGCATCGTGTTCAAAACCAGTTGTCGTTTCGAGCGTAGCGAGAAACCTTGTGCATCGGCAAAAGACTATTTCTGCCCATCGCAATGAGGGAATGGGGACAATGAAATATTTCTTAATCGCTTTCTCTCTTTTGAAATGACAAACCGCCTACCGATATTGCCAATTTAATGATAAGCCCAATTCTAAGTTGATAGATTCAGAACTCCGAGGTTTCGGAAACCTCGGAGTTCTGAAATAGGAATGCCTCACTACAATCCAAAATAAAACATCTTACATCGTAAGGGTACACATAAGCCATAGATCTGTTTGTGTTTACACAATCTCACTATAATGACTTGAGAGGGGACAGCCCTAAAAAGATTTTTAGAGCGATTGTTTTATCGATGATTAGGTTTCTAAAATCTGATTAATTTTTCTTTGGTAACAGCATGATACAATCAAAATTATTCTTTGATTAAGGAATATCCATTAAAAATACTAGATACGTGTAGTGCAGGCAAAATCGATTGAAATGAGTTTTCAGCGTGCTTTTCGTTTTGTCATTTTAGGTACTTTGTTCCTAGTCTTGCTCCAACGTAGCGAGATTGAGATTAATGATCCGGTCGAACGCGTGCGGGCTTTCACTCGCTCGATAGAATTTGATTATGCTACCTGGGTACTGGATGCCTGGGAGGAAAAAATTGGTCAGATAGGTCTAGGCGCTGCAGATTATCTTGACAACGGAAGTCAGAAAAGTTTAGTATTAGATTACCTCGATACTGTTACCGAGATTCAGCAAAAAGAAACAATTCTGCAAGAATATTACACTAACCCTGATGTGGTAAATCCTGAGGCGGAAACGTTATTAATCCGCAAAAATCTTGAATCGCTGTATGAGAAACGTTCCTTACTGGCTCCATTAGCAGAAGCGGTATTGCAAAACCAAATCAGCGCTGTAATCGCGGACAAAGGGTTAACTCTTGGCGGTCAACCTTTACCACCGCTAATGTTTCATATCACACCGCTGCCAATGAACTTAATCGTTTCCCCTCGGGATGTAATTCGCCAAGATGCAGACATCTCATTAAACCCAAATATTACAGTAGACCAAATCACAGCACTTGAGGACAAAGTGGATCATGGTTTGAATGTATCGTCTTTGGTGGTGCCGGTTGGTGGCATAGGACTCTATCCAACAATGGTGATGCAGACGAGTAACCTGAATTGGCTTTTAGAAGTCATCTCTCATGAGTGGACACACAACTACTTGGATTTACGTCCTTTGGGTTTGAGTTATTATGCCAGTCCTGAACTGCGGACGATGAATGAAACAACGGCTAATATCAGCGGAAAGGAGATTGGCGCAGCCGTTATCGAGCGTTATTATCCCGAATTTGTACCACCCCCGAAACCGGAAGAAAAACCGCCTATGCCTGAAAAGGCATCTGAGCCACCCGCTTTTGATTTTAGAGCAGCGATGCATGAAACAAGAGTCACTGTGGATAAGATGCTGGTTGAGGGGAAAATAGAGGAAGCGGAATCTTATATGGAAAGTCAGCGCCGTATGTTTTGGGATCATGGCTACCATATTCGCAAACTCAATCAGGCATATTTTGCATTTTACGGTGCATATGCGGATGTTCCAGGAGGCGCTGCTGGGGAAGATCCTGTGGGAGCGGCAGTGCGTACGTTGAGAGCGCAAAGCAATTCCTTAGTTGAATTTTTGAACCGCATTTCCTGGATGTGGTCGTTTGAGCAATTAAAGACAGCAATAAGAAAATAATGAGTAAAAATTATTTAATATACTAGAAGGTATATTTTCCTGATAGAATTGCTCAATGGTTTTGAAAATACTCATGAGAACGGAGAAATATCAAATGACAAGAAGGTTATTAATCGGATTTTTCCTATTTGCAGTTTTGCTGACAGGATGTAAAAAAGCGGAAGATAAGCCAAGCGAATCAAATAGCCCTGTTATAAGTGCTACTGTAACTAAACCGGAGAAAACATCATCAGAATCAAACAATGCTGAAAATCAGATTGTTACGCCAACACAAGCTGACGAGACATCGGGTCAAGGAAACGAAACTGAGAATACTGGTCCTGGTTGTACCGTGGTTAGCGCTCTACCCACGCCAGTGCCGGAATATTTGGCGCTCTTTGCTCCCCGTGAAGATGATTGGTCCCGTGGTCCCGAAGATGCGCGCGTGACATTTATGGAATATAGCGACTTCCAGTGTCCCTATTGTGATAGGTTTACATCGACAATAGATCAATTAGAAGCAGATTATCCAGATGATATCCGCCACATTTTTAGGCATTTCCCGCTCGCCAGCATTCATGATAAAGCATTGCTGATGGCGCAAGCATCAGAAGCGGCTGGGCTGCAAGGGAAGTTTTGGGAGATGCATGATTACCTGTTTGGCAATCGAGACACATGGATATCGCTAAGTCCAGAAGAAGCAAAAACATGGTTGATTGATGACGTGGCAAGTGAACTTGGACTTGATGCAAATCAATTTAAAGATGATTTGACAAGCGATAAAATTGTTAACATTGCTCAGAAGGCATGGGAGCATGGTCAAAAGATTGGAGTTCCGGGAACACCATTTCTAGTAATTAACAATATCCCTTATCAAGGACCTACTGATTTCGGAAGTCTAGAGGCGATAATTGAGGTCGTCAAATTAGAAGACCGTCAGTTCACCAAATGTCCGCCGATAACTATTGATCCCCTTAAGCAATATATTGCAACAGTGAAAACCGAAAAAGGAGATATCGTCCTAGAACTGTTTCCTGATGTAGCACCCATTGCAGTAAACAACTTTATCTTTTTAGCGCGGAATGGATGGTATGACGATGTGACTTTTCATCGGGTATTACCTGGCTTTGTCGCTCAAACAGGAGATCCTACGGGGACTGGCTTGGGTGGTCCGGGGTATGCATTTGTCAACGAGGTTAGCCCTGATATCAAGTTCGATAAAGCGGGGATGTTGGCAATGGCGAATGCTGGCCCAGATTCCAATGGTAGTCAATTCTTCATCACATATGATGCTGCACCAAATTTAGATGGAGGTTACACAATTTTTGGTGAGGTTGTTGATGGCATGGATGTCCTTAATAATTTGACGCCACGCGACCCATCCCAAAACAATATGCTTGCGCCTGGCGATCGCATCATCACAATTACAATTGATGAGAAATGAACAATCACAGGCAATCAAAAGCCGCCGCAGATGCCAGTTCCTGATAAGTAATATCAGGAACATAAGCGGCTCGTTCATTTCTAAAAAGGGCACTGTGTTCATTGGATAATCGTAAAACCCAATCTGAGGCTCATTGGTTCTCTGTAGTCCAATTCCTTGTAAGCAGTATTGGAGCAGTTATGTTGTTGGGTTCTACGCTCATATTTATGATTATAGTGGTTACAACGGGCATATCAGATGTACCTTACATAGACACTACTACCACACTATTGCTTGCTACAGGGACATTTTTCGCTGGGGTTCTTTTATTACCTTCAGGGTGGTATTCCGCTTTACATTTAATCGGGAAGCCGAAGAAAGTCGGTTCTGCGAACCCCTGGTTTCTCCCGGCGATATTACTTTTTCCGCTTGCAGTTGCCTTAGGGGAATGGATAATAAAATCATCGGATGCGCCCTGGATTTTATTGCCACCAATACATATCATGGCAGTCGGGATACCGATTCTTTGGTTTCTAGAATTAGGAAGATACAAACTTCCCCAATTCTCTTCCCAACGCACCTGGGGAATATTTGGAAGCGGTTTGGTACTTGCGCCTTTGTTACTAATGATCCTTGAACTTGCTGCCCTGGGTTTAATAATGGGGGCAATAGTTATCTATGTGATTCAGCGCCCGGACATGTCGGCAGAACTCGAACGATTAATATATCGCCTTTCTGTGGCTCCACAATCCCCAGATATCATTGCTCGTATTCTCCTTCCAGCGCTGAAAAACAGGGTTGTGATTCTCGGGACACTTATATTTGGTGCTATCATTGTTCCGCTGTTAGAGGAATTGATTAAGCCGATTGGAGTTTGGATGTTGGTAGGGCAAAAGCCAACTCCCTCTCAAGGATTTGTGGCAGGTTTGCTTAGCGGCGCAGGCTATGCAATGTTCGAGAACCTGGCGCTATCTGCGAGCGCTGGTGATGCTTGGTCTATGATAATGCTTGCACGAACCGGAACAAGCCTGATTCACATAATGACGACTGGATTGATGGGGTGGTCGCTTGCTCTGGCTTGGAATCAAGGTAAACATTTACGACTAGTGTTGACTTATTTGGGTGTTGTCCTCATTCATGGGTTATGGAACGGCTTGGTATTAACATTTACATTCGCCAGTTATTCGTTTATAGGTGGATCTTTTCCAGAACCAATAATGAAGGTAGGGAAAGTAGCACCATATCTATTGGTTGGTTTAGTTAGTGTTGCTTTTATCTTGCTAATCGTTGAAAACTTAAATTTAAGGCGTGCTATAATATCGCCCGCGTCAGTGGATACGCAAAGTAACCATATCTCACCTACAAATAAGCGTTCTATTCTCAACTGACACATAAAAAAGGAAAAACCGATAAACATGGAATGGATAAAGATTCTATTTGATTTTTTGTTGCACTTGGATAATTATCTAAGCACGATAATCGCCACCTATGGAACATGGACATACGCAATTCTTTTTGTTGTAATTTTTATTGAAACCGGCTTCGTGGTTACCCCGTTCTTACCAGGCGATTCATTGCTCTTTGCAGCAGGCAGTTTTGCGGCTTTAGGCGCTTTGAACCCAGTATGGTTATTTGCGCTCTTAGGCTTTGCCGCCATCTTGGGTGACACAGTCAATTATTGGATTGGGCATTACATTGGACCGCGTGCCTTTAGTGGAAACGTACGCTTTCTTAAAAAAGAATATCTTGACCGTACCCATGAATTTTACGAAAAGCACGGTGGAAAGACCATCATTATCGCACGCTTTATTCCAATTATTCGCACTTTCGCGCCTTTCGTTGCCGGGATAGGCGAAATGACCTATTGGAAGTTCATTTCTTACAACATCATAGGAGGGTTGTCCTGGGTAGCCCTCTTTACCTTTGCGGGTTATTACTTTGGAAATCTTCCTTTTGTTAAGAAAAATTTCGAGATTGTGATTTTCATGATCATCCTCATCTCTTTGATGCCACCAATAATTGAATTCCTAAAAGCCAGATTTGGGAATGAAAAGGTTGAGGAATTGGAAATCTAAACTAAATATAACCACAAATAAGCATCAGAACACATACACATTACGAGACAAAAATGATTGAGGTCAGTTATAAGCAAATCGGTGTCATCCATTCTCCTTACAAAGCACAAAAAGGGACCCCCATCCAGCCGCGCGGTGGCGAAAATGTTAAGGGAACGGTAGAAGTGTTTCCTCAATACAAAGAAGGCTTAGCAGGCTTGGAAGGCTTTTCCCATGTGATCCTGCTCTACCATTTTCACCTCGCCAAGCAGGTTTCTTTAAAAGTCACCCCTTTTCTAGACCAAGATGAACAAGGCATTTTTGCTACCCGGGCGCCAGTGCGTCCTAATCCAATCGGCATCTCTATCGTACGCCTGTTGAAGATAGAAGATAATCGTCTGTTTATCCAAGACATGGACATTGTCGATGGGACCCCGCTTTTAGATATAAAACCTTTTATTGTCGAATTTGGTCCCAAAGGAACAATCAAACAAGGCTGGTATACGAAGCATATTGGCAGCGTAACGCGTGCTCGAGCCGATCAACGCTTTATATCTAAAACAAATGAATAGAAAAACCGCTTCCGAATTTGAAGAAGCGGTTTTTCATATACGGGATTAGGTTGTGTTTACGGAACGAGCCTGAGGTGTTCCTCAGCCACGTTTTCAATCACGTCTTGATCCCAATGCATTGGTTGATATTGGATATTGCGCCATAGATCTGCCATATCAATGTAATGGGGGTGGTAAGCATGCCCCGATTCCCCTGTGGTATGGATCAGGAGAGAATTTTGTAAATTACTCATATCAACGATCATGCGCATGGATGGCAGCCAAGTGACTTGATAAGATTGATTGGCGTTCCAACCCGTGGCATTGACAATACTAGACCCTCCTGATGTACGGAAGGGACCACGGTTGAAAAGTTTGTTGATCAGGGGAAAATTATTCATTACTTGGTTATAGAATGTTAGCGTGTGCAAGTCTCCCCAAGCCCATTTAGTTGGATCCTTTCCTAGGCTTTTCTCGAGTTCGTCTACAGCGGTCGATAATGCTTCCGCTAGGATATCGTCGCGGCGCTCCACTTCTTGAGTACTGATATCATCCCACCATGGATCGTTTGGGTCTTTGATCAATTGACGTGTGATTTCCATCCAATTTGAATTCCCTTTTGGTGGATAGAAATCTGGTAATTGGTCGGTATAGGTCATCTTCAATAAATTCTTCCAAAAAGCAGCAAATAGCATTGCGGGTGAGGAATCCATGGAAGTCTGATAATCCCAGTCTCGTAAAAGTGTTTGGGCTTTCATAACATTCTCATCAGTGCTTTGTAATTGGAGCAAAAGAGGCACCAATACTTCAGCACTTAAGTCCTTATTATCCCCTTGCATTTTTTTGATAGTTGATTCGGTTATTGGATTTGGACTGTTTTTGAGCATATCCACTATTCTTTGGGCACGAAAACCATAATCCCAATTCTTTGCAATTAAATAAGGGTATTCTGATCCCACTACAGCATTATTCGCTGTGACGATATATCCCTCAGGCGGGTTGAACGCATATGGAAGATTCTCAAAGGGGATATATCCCTGCCATTCGAATTCGTCCGTCCAGCCAGGCACAGGGATTTGACCGTCATGACCCTCTGCACGAATGGGAACGTTACCAGGCATCTGATACCCAATGTTACCCTCTATGTCCGCGTAGACCAGATTTTGTGCTGGAACGACAAAATCCTTTGCCGCATCTCGGAATTCCTCCCAGTTACTTGCCTTATTGAATTTCCAGATACCACAAAATATGCAAGATGGCTCAAGCGCTGTCCAACGCAGGGCAATAGCATAGTTTTCTGGAATATCGATTCCCGCGTCATCATCGAACGTTTCAAGATCATACACATCAGTAATAATGGGACCATGCTGAGTCAATCGGACGGTTAATTCTTGAGAATCGCCTCCCGCAATTTGGATTTTCTCCTTAATTACTTGCATATCAACCCATTCACCGTTGTACTCATATTGGTTTGGATTGTCTGGGTTGATCTTTTCGATATAGAGGTCCATAACATCGGGACCAACATTTGTAAAACCCCATGCAACATTCGCATTGTGTCCAATGACCACTCCAGGAACGCCCGCAAAAGAGACGCCTGAAACCTCAAATTGACAATCGGGGGTCAACGGGGCACAGTGCATTCCAACCTCATGCCAAATCGAAGGCGTTTGTGCGGCAAGGTGAGGGTCATTAGCAAGGTAAGGCATACCCGTGTCCGTTAATTTTCCAGAAATCACCCAACTATTTGACCCAACACCGTCAAAAAAACCACCAAGTATCTTATTGACTGATATAAGTCGCTCGTTCAGGTCATAAAAAGCGGGGAAAGCAGTGCGTACGTATTGGGTTTGGATATCTTCCCTTTGTCCTGGCTCGGCGCCAATGTCTGGATGGGGAACGATTAGGGGATGATCTGCAGGGTAAGATGGGAAAAGTTGATCGACTTGATGGGATGATAGCGATTTTAATAACATTGCGCGGGTGATTTCCACATCCATATTCCCACCCAAATCCCATGCCATTGCTTTTGCCCATGTGACAGTATTGAGAGGCGTCCAAGGAGCAGGCTTGTAGTCTCGATTAAGTATAGGCAAGACCGCATATTCCAAACTTAGTGCGGAGCCTTGATGATCACTCAAATAAGCATTGACGCCGTCAGAAAAAGCATCGAGGGTTGCCAGGGATTTTTCATCCATGCTTATA
>DUEG01000043.1 GCA_011176615.1 Anaerolineae bacterium
ATTGCAGCCAATGACATCTCCCCAGTAAACTTAGATGACACTGTCCGTTTGATTTCCCAATCAGGAGGGAAAGTGAAAGATTATGTCATCGATATCTCAAAAAAGATGCCTGTCCAGCGATTAATTACCACAGTACTGGACGATTGGAGCAGAATCGATATATTAATAAACTACGCTAATGTCGAGCCAACGGTTGCTGTCATGGATATTGACGAATGGGACATGCGCCGTACGATTGATGTTAATCTTGTCGCTCCTATTCTCACGACTCAAATCGTGGGTAGGGTAATGAAAGAATCTGGAGGAGGGACAATCATCAACGTAATTCACTGGAAGAATCATCAGAAAAAAACCATTTCCTTTGCTAGCAAAGTTGGTTTACTTGGCTTTACCCACCAAGTAGTTCAGGAATATGCTCCCAATAACATTCATGCATTTGCCGTATGCAAGGGATTGCTTGATAAAAGTCTACTATATTATTTCTCTTCTCAAAATACTGTTTCACTAGACAAGTTTCCCGATATTCCTTCTGCCGTGGTTCACCTATGCAAAAACGTCCCTCAATCCAATGACCATTTAATCTATTTGTCGAATTAGTTTAAAATTAAGATTATCTTTGAAATAGCATAAATTAGAAAAATATTGTAAACTGCTAATGAACAATTTGATTTTTCTACAAGGAGTGGATAATGACCAATTATGAAACAATTATCACAGAAACGCATGAGCATGTTGGGTTAATACGATTAAACCGTCCCAAAGCCTATAATGCCCTTAACAGCACGTTGCTCAAGGAATTGATGGATGCACTTGAGTATTTTGATCACAGCGATTCAATCGGCGTCATGGTGATTACAGGGAACGAAAAAGTTTTTGCTGCAGGAGCAGACATTAAGCAAATGACTGATGCGTCCGCAGTAGAAATGCTGCATAGTGAATTTATCCCTGCTTTCGACCGAATACGTAAAATAAAAAAGCCTATCATTGCAGCGGTATCAGGATGGGTGCTGGGCGGCGGTAATGAATTAGCCATGTCTTGCGACATGATAATTGCATCGGAGACAGCCAAATTCGGTCAGCCGGAAATTAACCTGGGTATCATTCCCGGCGCTGGCGGAACACAACGCCTGACCAAAGCAGTAGGAAAAGCTATCGCTATGGAAATGGTTCTCAACAACCGTACACTTTCAGCAGATGAAGCGCTCCACTATGGGTTGATTAATCGCGTGGTACCTGTTGAGCGTTATTTGGAGGAAGCGCTTGATCTTGCCAGCGAGGTTGCATCTCGCGCCCCGTTAGCAATTCAACTTGGCAAAGAATCTGTCAACCATGCTTTTGAATCATTCTTAGAAGATGGTCTAAAAGATGAAAGACGTTCTTTTTACTTCTTGTTTGCGACGGAAGATCAAAAAGAAGGTATGAAAGCGTTTAACGATAAACGTAAACCTCTATGGAAAGGCAAATAAACAAATTCTTGACTCTTGTATTTAATCTTACCCATCTTGCAATTTAAGAAACAACAACGTTTATCAAAAAACGAGAAAGTTATAAGAGATTTGGTTAAACGAAAATTGGTTAATTTATACATAAAGTATAATTAATATCTATTTATAGTAGTCTTAGTAGAGCATGGGGAAAAGTGGATAAGATCAAAAATTGGCTATCGTCCCCTCATATACAGGGGGGATGTAGTATTAAGTGCAGCAGATATAGGGGCTTGTTCGTTTTTCTTGTCCACATAATCTATGTGGACAAGATGTGTATAAAAGAAGAAAGAACTAGGCTCTTGCAAGAGCGAAACCAAATATGGCGGTAACAAGCTTTAGTTCCCTATATATGGTGCTGAGAGAAAAAAGTATTTGGTAAATATCCCCATTAATTTGTTTTTATCCACAGTATTTATCGAGTTATCCACAAGTGTTTGAATAAGGTGAACAAATGGAAATTTGACGTTGACCATTTTTTTGATATAATGATTTAGACAATTGTCTAATTAGATTAATGTCTTTAAGTTAATGGATGACAAAGATGAAATCAAAAAAACTTTCTTGGGAAATTGGCACAGGATATGATTTGTTCGCCAGTTTGTATGTGCTTCATAATCCAGCGAAATTTGGTTTAAGAGCATCCTGGGCTGCAGGTGTCCGCTCAAGGTTACCCTCCAAAGAGCGCGAGACGCTCGAGCGCGCTCAATCGGTAATCAGGATTCCCCTACACTGGCTCCATTCCCTCCAGAGCGAAAAAAACAGTATTTCTGTGCTTTGGGCAATGGAGCAGATTCTTCCTGCTAAGCGGTTGGAAATATTAGGCTTATCTCCAATGATTAAGAATGACTTTAGAGATATTCTTGTGGGTGTTGCAGAACGTGGTTCATGGGATAAAGATGATCAGGCTGAGATACGGGGTGTGGCTCGCAAACATAAGATATCTCTGCGTCCAAAGGTTTTCAGGACAATGCTGGATTTATGGTCGGAGCCAGAAGAGTTTGGCGAGGACTATTTGAAGGCATTAACCACTTATCATCAAGTGTTCTTCATGGAAGAAGAGCGGCACATATGGTCAGCTTTAGAGCAAGCAATGGAACGCGCCAAGGGCTTGTCCCAGAAAATGAACTTGGAAGATCTTATCGAAACATTATCCCAAGGAGTACATTTTGCTGAAATAGCAGAAATTGATGAATTGGTGATGGTTCCATCCTATTGGCTTTCTCCTCTTGTAATGTTCGAAAAGATAACACAGGAAAAAGGCATTTTCTTGTTTGGGGCACGATCAGAAAACGTTTCGTTGATTCCTGGCGATGTGATTCCACCAAAATTGCTGCTGGTGCTAAAGACACTGTCAGACCCAACACGATTGCGCATCCTACGATACATGGCTCACGAACAGATTACGCCTGCGGAACTTGCCCGTCGGTTAAGGTTGCGTGCTCCAACGGTTACACATCATTTAAACGCTTTGCGTTTAGCGGGATTGGTTTATCTTTCTTTGGATGAACAGCACGAGCGTCAGTATCAAGCACGATTGGAAACCATCAATTCTGTATTCAATATCTTAAATGAATTTCTGGGTAATAAAACCACGAATGAGTAAGAGGTGTAAATGGCAGGCAACACCGTAGCAAAGACAAAAAATCTTACAAAAGAATACATCTCTCGCTTGCGTAAATTCCAGCCAAATGCGCGCTTATATTTGGTTAATGTGCTCATCTCAGGGATGGCAATGGGGGTATACAGGCTTCTATTGAATTTTTATGTACTCAGTCTAGGGTTTGACGAAGCCTTGCTTGGAGTCTTGATCACAATAAGCAGCCTAACAGCGTTGTTTTTGGCTCTTCCAATGGGGTTCGTTTCGGATTTCATAGGGCGTAAACGATCCTTAATTGTTGGTGGAATTTTAATCGGTCTATCAATCTTTGGAATGATTCTATTCCCTAGTCGTTGGATGTTCTATGCGATGAGCGTTTTGTCAGGCGTTGGTCAAAGTCTATGGTCAATCACGATGGCTCCGTTCTTGATGGAAAACAGTGGCGAAGAGGAGAGGACTTATCTCTTTAGTTTTGGTTCAGGTTTGCAGATGCTTTCAGCATTTGTTGGGAACTGGATTGGGGGATATTTACCGTCCTGGTTAGGAGGTTTGCAGGGAGTTTCTTCAACGGATAGTAGTGCTTACTCTAGTGCGCTATTCCTGGTAGGAACAACTTTTGCTCTTGGTCTTATACCTTTAATGTTGATACATGTTCATAAAGAGGGTAAGAAAAAAAGCACAGCATTTGCGCCATTGGAGTATGCCAAGAAACATCCGAAATTATTAAACAAGTTGATACTACCGATATTAATTACTTCAATTGGCGCTGGCTTGGTGATGCCGTTTATGAACGTGTTTTTCAGGGTGGTTCATAATCAATCAGACCAGGTAATCGGGACGATATTCGCTTGGGGTTCTCTCGCCATGGGGCTTGGTTTATTGATCGCACCCCCTCTGGCAGACCGCATAGGGAAGATTCAATTGGTTGTTATTTCTCAGGCGTTGTCTGTCCCCTTTTTAATCCTTCTAGGTTTCTCCCCATGGTTTTGGTTAAGCGCCGGAGCATATTATGTTCGCTTGGCTTTGATGAACATGAGTGGCCCGATTTATCAGACATTTGTCATGGAGAGTGTTGAACCTTCCGCTCGGGCTACAGTAGCAAGTCTAGTGAGTA
Source organism: Anaerolineae bacterium (assembly GCA_011176615.1). GTDB lineage: Bacteria > Chloroflexota > Anaerolineae > Anaerolineales > UBA11858 > G519. Next base: position 4,199 of record DUEG01000043.1, read on the forward strand.
TGTCTTGGAATTTTGGTTGGGCATTTAGCCCGATTGTAAGTGGCTACTTGCAAGTGAACTATGGCTTTGGTTTACCTTTTGTGGGGACAATCACGCTCTATGCAGTGGCAATCGTGCTCTATTGGGCTTTCTTTTGGCGGGATAAACCAATGAAACCAGAAAAGACAACGCTGCCAGTAATAGATTGATGAATATTAAATCCTCTGCGAGGCAAAACACGTGACTACTCTCCAGAGCGTCCTAAAAACCTACTCGGCACGCTTGCGGGCTTTTCAGCCAAATGCCCGCTTATATCTAATCTACGTGCTTATTATGGGCGCTACTATGGGTGTGTTCCGATTGATTTTTAATTTTTACGTACTTAGTCTGGGTTTTGATGAGGCTGTGTTAGGAAAACTAATTTCGACCACACAATTCACAGGGATGCTGCTTGCGCTTCCTATTGGGTTTCTCGTAGATAAGATTGGAAGAAAGCCACTTTTAATGAGCCAGAGCATTTTTCTTACGATTGCCATCGGTGCGATGGCTCTTTGGCAGACCACAATTGTTTTTTATGCAATGAATGCTTTACTCGGTATCGTGCAAAGCATTTCAGCAGTGGTGATGGCGCCCTTCTTGATGGAAAACAGCGGGGAGAAAGAGCGCACATATTTGTTTAGTTTTAGTTCAGGCTTAAGGATGGGTTCCGTTTGCATTGGAAATTGGCTTGGCGGCTATTTGCCTGGCTGGATTGCGAATTTTCAGGGGATAGAGCCGACAAGCAGTGCTTCATACGGCGGAGCATTGCTTTCGATTACCGCAATATCAATCCTGGGGTTTATCCCTCTTTCCTTTATAAGCACCAAAAACAGGTACGAAACCAATAGCCCGGGCTTTGCTCCCTTTCAGTTTGCAATGAAAGAACCCAAATTGATCGTTAAGTTACTCCTTCCTTCTTTGTTTATATCGATTGGAGCGGGGATGTTTATGCCTTTTATGAACATCTTTTTCCGGATTGTTCATCATCAATCGGACCAAGTTATTGGGACAATCTTTGCATGGGGTTCGTTGGCGATGGGCATTGGCTTAATAATTGCCCCTCCATTGGCGGATCGCTTGGGTAAAATTCAATTGGTAGCCTTGACCCAAGGGCTTTCCATCCCTTTTATGATTATGTTAGGATTCTCTCCATTGTTCTCTTTGAGCACGTTTTCTTATTATGTGCGGATGGTGTTGATGAATATGAGCGGTCCAATTTACCAGACGTTTGTGATGGAGCAAGTGGACAAAGGGGCTATGGCTACAATTGCCAGTTTGGCTAGTATGGTGTCTAGATTCGGGCGGGCGTTCAGCCCTACAATCAGTGGCTCTTTGCAAGTATCGTATGGATTCGGACCGCCATTTGCGATTGCAATCTCCTTGTATGCAGTGGCAGTCTTTCTTTATTGGGTATTTTTCCTGCGAAGAGACATGGAAAGGGGAACATTACCGATTCCTGGAGATTGATTTAAGTCGTTTAGGTTGGAGCGATGACAGTTCCAGGGGGAATGGTCGTGCTTTTCGGTATAACTACAATCCCATCGCGAACTACCCAATCATCGTTGTCAATCTCTGTTCCTAGGGGAAACGGGCGAATGATCACATCATTACCGATGCGAACATTTTTATCAAGGATCGCACCTTTTATGTGAGCGTTTTCCCCAATACCAAGAGGAATCTTCGATGTGGGTAAATTTCCAGAATAATGGTAATAATCCGCGCCCATGAGAACTGAATCTTGAATGACAACGCCGTCTTGTATTTGGCTGCGTAAACCAATTACTGAGTTGTCGATCTTTGCTCTACCGATTAAGCAGCCATCAGCAAGAAGCACGTTCTCAAGGCTAGCCCCGTTGACCACAGATCCGGGGAGGAAACGGGGACGGGTATATATTGGATCATTTGGATCGTAGAAGTTAAAAGGGGGATTTTCTGATGCTAGTTTCAAATTTGTATCATAGAATGAGCGAATTGTCCCAATATCTTCCCAATAAGCATTGAAATCATAACCATAAACATTGAATTTGTGAATAGCCTTAGGAATCACTTCGCCACCGAAGTCATCGTCGCTGGAATTTGTAAGCGCATCGATCAAAACCTTAATTTTGAAGAAATAAATCCCCATTGAACCAAGTAACGGATATTCAGGGTCGTCTCGGCTGATGAATTGCGATAATATGAGAGGGTCTTTGGGCTTTTCGACAAAATCTAGGATTGTCCCGGTTTTGTCTCGTTTTAATAGCCCAAAACGAGAGGCGTCCTCGATTGATACTGGCTGGACAGCGACGGTAATGTCGGCATCTTTTTCCCAGTGATATGCAGCCATTTTTGCATAGTCCATGCGGTAGAGATGGTCGCCAGCCAAAATGATTACATCTTCGGCGCCGGTCGACTGTATCTGAAATAACTGTTTTCGTACAGCATCAGCAGTTCCTTGGTACCAAGCATCACTGTAGGGTGTTTGTTCTGCTGCCCAGATATGTACCCAGCCGCGATGGAAGGAGTCGAAATTATAGGTCTGGGTGATATGTCTGTGTAGTGAAACCGTATTGAATTGGGAAAGCACAGCAATGCGTTGTATGCCGGAATTGATGCAATTGCTGATAGGAATATCAATCAGACGATATTGACCAGCAATTGGAACAGCGGGCTTGGCGCGTAGTTTTGTTAAAGGGTAAAGACGGGTACCGCGACCGCCGCCCATGATTACGCCAAGGACATTTTGGATCGCTTGCATGATGACTTCTCCTAAAGGTTCAAGGGTGTTATTATCTTCCCATGAATATTATAGATGCAATCTGGCTTTTTGGGTGCTTATTGGGTGGTAGATGGTGCTTGTGCTACGGGGGGACAAACCATAATTTGAAAATTGTTGGATAAAAACGATAACTACTTATCTTATAAGGTGGTTAAATACGATTAGGGCTTATTAAATCATGAGCCGCTCGTTTGAAAAACAAAGCGGCTTTGAGGTGATATATGCCGAAGGTGGGAATCGAACCCACAATCCCGAGGGAACACGAGTTTGAGTCGTGCGCGTCTGCCAGTTCCGCCACTTCGGCTTGAGTGAGATTAGTATACTTAAACTTAACCGAGCGGTCAATACTAAATTTATTAGGTGTAGATGTTCAGCGAATTTGACACCCTGTAAGTGTTCAGCGAAAATGTCACCTTATGGACAACAAGGTGATATTGACAATGAAAGAACTCAAACGTGTAGAAGTAATGCAAATGGTGGAAGCAGGGCATCTAACAGGAGTGGAAAGGCAACATTTTATGGGGTAGAATAGGATTATGGATCAGGAAACATTAGAAAGATTCCTTTCTGACTTACCCATGGGATGGGTCAAGTACCTCGAAACAGTTGGCTCAACCAACAACTTTGCCTCCCGATGGGTGAAAGAAGGCGCGCTGGATTTTTCTTTAGTTATCGCAAATGAACAAACTGCTGGCAAAGGGCGGCTAGGGCGCAAATGGGTCACGCTGCCGGATTCCGCATTGGCTTTTAGTTTGATTCTGAAAAATCCATTCCCTGAACAATCTGTACCCAACGCTTTCATTCCCCGTATAACAGGATTAGGTGCGCTTGCTGTGTGCACCGCGATTCAAAAAGATTATCAACTTCCGGTGAATATCAAATGGTCGAACGACTTGCTCATCGATGGTCACAAAATTGGCGGTATTTTAGCGGAAGCGCGCTGGAGAGGAGATGAACTCACCGCGATTATTTTGGGAATTGGCATTAACATTACATCCGACTCGATTCCACAAGGTTACTCTCTAAATTACCCCGCGGGAGCGTTAGAACAGTATACCGGATGTTCTGTAGACCGGTTACAATTATTGGTAAGTGTATTGCGTGAGATAAACCATTGGCGTGCTTTGCTACAAGAGAATGTTTTTATCGATGCTTGGGAACGCAATTTGGCTTATAAAAACGAATGGGTAGGAGTCTTCCAGGGGAATGGGCATAATGATGTTCCGATTTACGAAGGGCGGATTCTGGGTTTGAATCCTGATGGCGCTCTTAGGCTCGGTCTTTGGGATGGTAAAGAAAAAAGCGTATACGCGGGAGATATTCGCATTCGCCCTGTTGACATGCTCTTGAAATGAACTAAATTATCAAAAAAACAAGATGTACACATTACAACACAACAAAATGCACATATAACAAATATCAGGAAGGTGTTCAATGATTGACGATTTAAGAGAAAAAGCCTCAGGACTGGAAATCGAAGAAAAAGAAACAACCGGTGAGCAACTTCAACCAAGCCCCAATATCATCTTGGGAATGACACCTGTGCAACGGTTCGTTATTGCCATATTGCTCTTGTTGACAACTTGTATCCTAAGTACCTTTTGCCTCTTAGCAACCGGGAAAATCGTCCCCCCGTTTTTTTATTAAATTAAACAGAGGACACCGAATAGTGTCCTCTCTATTGTCGATTACTCTTCCGTTGCGCCAACGCTTTTTAAATCAGCACTTGCAATCCGAGCCAGCGCAGCGACTGTGTCTCCCTCTTGTAAATTCATTATTCTAACCCCACGCGTAACCCGTCCTGAGCGCTTGATACTCTCCGCATTTGTACGCAATACGATTCCATTGGCAGAAATCAAGGTAATCAAATCCCCCTTTGGTTGAACAATTCGCGCCAACGCAATCAGCCCTATCTTTGGAAGAGCCTTTTTATTGATTGTACCGGTGCCTACTCGCGCCCGTTTGCTTAAACGGTAAGCATCCAATGATGTCCGTTTTGCGTACCCGTTTGTCGTTACCACTAATAAGTCCCCGCCTGGCTCAACGATTTCCATCCCAATTAAGTGATCACCCGTATGTAGTCGAATAGCAGTAGTCCCTGCAGCCTGCCTTCCCATCGAGCGAACGTTGTTTTCGTGAAAGCGTAAGGCTTGTCCTTTTTCAGTAACAAGCATAATTTCATTGTCGCCATTTGTGAGTCGGACCCATCCCAAAGCGTCGTCTGCAGCCAATTTGATTGCAATTAACCCTGATTGTCTTACTGCCGCAAACTTCGAAAGAGGAACTCTCTTGATGCGTCCTTTTCGAGTAACCATTGTGCAGTATTTGGCTGCATTGAAATCAGGTACCGGCACCGCGGCAGTGATAGTTTCTTCCGGTTCCAATGGCAAGATGTTTACCATTGGGATACCGCGACCTGTTCTGGATGCATCAGGGATTTGATATGCCTTTTCAGAGTACACTTTTCCTCGGTCTGAAAAGAATAGAATAGTCTGTAGCGTACGGGCGGGGATTAGCATAAGCATTTCATCTTTGTCGCGGGTCGTATGACCGAGTACACCGCGTCCTCCGCGGCGCTGTGCGCGATAGGTTTTCGCAAGAACGCGCTTTACATACCCGCGTTCAGTTATGCTGATTAAAATTGCCTCATCCGCGACTAAATCTTCGTCACTGAGATCGCTACTAACATCGGGAGCGATACGCGTGCGCCGTTCATCCCCGTACTTTTTAGACACATCTTGCAAATCCTTTTTGATCAAAGCAAGCATTTTTTGACGACTGCCTAATAAGTCCTCTAGATAAGCAATTCGTACGAGGATTCCTTTATGCTCTTCCTCAATTTTATGGCGTTCCAATGCGACCAGTCTGCGGAGCTGCATATCTAAGATTGCTTGCGCCTGTATTTCTGTTAAATCGAACTGTTCTACCAAACGTTCTTTTGCTATATCCGCATTAGGCGATTGGCGAATGGTTTTAATTACTTTATCTAAATTCGCTAAAGCAATCAATAGCCCTTCTAGAATGTGCGCACGAGACTTTGCCTTTTTTAGTTCAAATTGTGTTCGTCGTGTGATGATATCCAATCTATGCTCAATGTAATAGTGCAAAGCGCGCTTTAAGGATAATAATCTTGGTTCCCCATTGACTAAAGCAAGTAATTGTACGCCAAATGTGGATTGTAGCGGCGTGTATTTGTATAGTTGGTTAAGTACTTTCCGAGGCTGGGCGCTGCGTTTAAGTTCAATAATAATGCTCATTCCTCGTCGATCAGATTCGTCGCGCAAATCACTGATTGCTTTGATCCTGCCCTTACGAGCCAGTTCGGCTATTCGTTCAATCAGGCTGCTTTTATTCAATTGATACGGAATTTCGGTTATCACAATGCGAAAGCGCCCGCTCTTCATTTCCTCAATATGTGCCGAACCCCTGAGAACAATTCGCCCCCGCCCAGTACTATATGCTGAACGGATTCCCTCGCTGCCAATGATGATTCCCCCTGTCGGAAAATCCGGACCAGGTAATACCTTCAGCAGATCCTCAACAGAAAGATCATCTAAATGATCATAATAATCGATCATATAAATGAGTACATCAATGAGTTCCCGCAAATTGTGAGGAGGAATGTTTGTAGCCATTCCTACCGCAATACCTGAAGACCCATTTAACAATAAATTAGGCAAACGAGCGGGCAATACAGCAGGTTCCTGTAACGACCCATCAAAATTATCGATGAAATCGACCGTGTCCTTTTCAATGTCTGCCAGCATTTCCTCAGCCATTTTGCCCATGCGCGCTTCTGTGTACCGCATGGCGGCTGGAGAATCGCCGTCAATTGAACCGAAGTTCCCTTGACCATCGATAAGGGGGTAGCGCATAGAGAAATCTTGCGCCATCCGAGCCATAGCATCATAGACCGCTGAATCTCCATGAGGGTGATATTTCCCTAGAACTTCACCGACTATTCTTGCGGATTTTTTATAGGGCGTATTCGAGTGCATACCCATATCGTGCATTGCGTACAAAATACGGCGATGCACAGGCTTAAGACCATCACGAACGTCTGGTAATGCTCTGGCAACAATTACGCTCATAGCGTAATCGAGATATGCTGTTCGCATTTGATGATCAATATCTACAGATTGTACAGTTCCAACTTCCATAAATCGATTCTATTCCTTGATTATTTTCGGTGTAGTATATGGTTAATAAATGATTGATGTTTTCAACGGGCGCTAATATTCAAGCCCATCAACGACCCTAGAAAAACGTGAAAAATAGGTGTTCGCAGTGCCGCGTACACCCTTATAATTATACCGCTTTTCCTATTAATCATTGTGCGAATTGCTTCTAAATAATATTGCCCTTGCGCGGAGTTCAGAAACAACGAGGGCACTTATGATGCACCAACAAGTTAAACAAGCGCTAATAGAAGTAATTTGGCTAGATTACTTTTCTATGGTTAATAACCTATTCTCTTTTTGAGGAGGGTGTTTTCGCCACTTGTTTTCAATAATCTCCCAAATTATTAATTGACATACTGGGTTGTTGATGGTAATATTCCCCTGAATAATTAAATAGCCCTTTGCGGCACTCTTATCCAGAGAGGTGGAGGGACCGGCCCTTTGAAACCTCGGCAACCCCCGCGATTGCGTGGAAGGTGCCAATTCCGGCAGGCGGATGTTCTGGAAGATGAGAGGGCAGCCGTTTTTTTTGAATGCCCTTTCGTGACCTGAAAGGGCATTTTTTGGAGGCGTTTATGAATACATCATTTATGAGTTCGTCGAAGTATTTATTCACTTCGGAGTCGGTGACAGAGGGACATCCTGACAAAATGTGCGACCAAATCAGTGACGCTGTATTAGATGCGTGTTTGAAACAAGACCCTCGCTCACGCGTCGCATGTGAAACAGCGACCAAAACAGGCTTTGTCATGTTGTTGGGCGAGATCACAACGAGAGCACAAATCAATTATGACAAATTAGCGCGAGATGTAATCGTTGGGATTGGTTACGATCGGGCGAAAAAAGGGTTCGATGGACATACTTGCGGTGTTCAGGTGGCTATCGCTCAGCAATCAAGCGATATCGCTCAGGGTGTAGATAAAGCCTTAGAAGTCCGGTCAGGGGAAATTACTGAGAAAGAGGTCAATGAAATAGGTGCTGGAGATCAAGGTATGATGTTTGGGTATGCTTGCACAGAAACCCCAACACTGATGCCTATGCCGATATTTTTGGCGCACAAATTGACTCGCCGTTTAGCAGAACTGCGAAAAAACAAGGTGCTCCCTTGGTTGCGTCCAGATGGGAAAAGTCAGGTGACGGTTGAATATCGCTATGGCAAACCGGCACGCGTTGATACAGTTTTGGTTAGTACGCAACATGAGCCTGATATTCCCAATGAGCAAATTCGTGAAGCGGTTATTGAGCAGGTTATCAAACCGGTTATTCCTGAGTACATGATTAATAATGGTATTAAATATTATGTCAATCCAACAGGACGATTTGTAATCGGAGGACCGCTTGGTGATTCGGGTTTGACTGGGCGCAAGATTATTGTGGATACCTATGGTGGAATGGGACGTCATGGCGGCGGTGCTTTTAGCGGGAAGGATGCGACAAAGGTGGACCGCTCAGGTGCGTATGCAGCACGCTGGGCAGCAAAGAACATTGTTGCTGCAGGTTTGGCTGAACGCTGTGAGATCCAAATCGCTTACGCGATTGGCGTTGCTCATCCTTTAAGTGTGAATATTGAAACCTTCGGGACGGGAGCCATTGACGACGAAAAAATCGCTGATTTGATTACGAAGTATTTTGATTTACGCCCAGGTGCAATCATCCGTGATTTAGGACTGCGAAGACCAATTTTCCAACAGGTTGCTGCATACGGGCACTTTGGAAGAGATGACATCGATTTATCCTGGGAACATACCGATAAAGCCGATCTCTTGCGTGATGCTGCGGGTTTATAGGCAATTGATTTCGTTACGTAAAAGAGCGACCTATTTTCCGGGTCGCTCTTTTGTATTTATTCTCAATTTATGGGCGCTCGAGACCGTGAGCTTCCAGAAGGGCTTCATCATTCATCAGTTGCGCTGGTGAACCTTCAGCAACGATCCTTCTGACAAGCAAGTCCTTCTTAAAAAGAAGTTCGAGTGTTTGATAAACAGTAGCGATATTCACGTTGGCGTAATGATTGTTGGGTGCTTTTGACGATTTCTTTGTTATTCAATACGAATATTGTCTAGTGCGAATTGTTGCAACTAATAGGATTTTAAATTAAATAGTTTTGATGTCAATATGACTTGAATCTAGATGAAATATAAATGGTAAAAAACAAAAGAACCCCCTATAATTGATAAAAGGGGATTCAAAGGTTATTGACGATTGTTCTTTTCAAGAAAAGTAGGGTGTGAGTATTTTAATAATTCGTTTTTTGGGTTGATAGCCAACCAAACGATGAACTTCTTTCCCATTAATGAACAGCATCAATGTTGGAACGCTCATAACGCTGTATTGCACTGCAATATTTGGGTTATTGTCAATATCAAGTTTGACAATTTTTACTTGTCCCTCCCAGTCCTTTTCTAGTTTTGCTACGACGTGGTCCAACGTTTTGCATGGACCGCACCAGATGGCAGTGAAGTCAACCAAAACAGGCAGTTCAGACTCGAGAACCTCGTTTTGGAAGTCCGCTTCATTCACATGTATAATTTCATCCATATTGATTTTCGCCTATCCTTTGACGAACTTGATCTTCCAGGTCTTACATAATAGAGGAAAGATAGTACCCAGGGGGCGAAAAAAAGTCAAGGTGTGCATGTTTGGAAGATTTATAAAGAGGACTGTTCGAATCGACTTTGATGGTGAAAACGGATGATGCTTTCATCTATTTGATGATTTAAGCAGTTGAGACTTGTTCCACTCCTGTCCTTTTGATAAGGTCTAGTTTCTCATACTTATGGTCTATTTTTGAGGTTTTGCTGGAAAAGCCTCCCACTTTGGCTTGACAAATAATTAGCAAGGGAGTATTCTTTTTATGAAGAATGTTCTGATTAAGTTTTCTCGTATCCCCCTTTTTTAGGGAAGACACTCGTAAACCCCCCCAGAATACA
>DUEG01000044.1 GCA_011176615.1 Anaerolineae bacterium
TGTGAGAATCTCTTGCGAAGGAACGATTCTGGTTAAAAGCAGCAGCCCAGAGGAACTTGCCTACGATGTTCCTGGGAACACGATAATGAACTTCGTACCCGTCGGGATAATCCTGTGTTATTATGGCAAACATTACGGTTCTACCGAGGACGAGATCAGCACTAATGAAGAAGTGGCATTATATTTCGATTAATATTTATTGGTTTGGTATAGCCTTTATGTGGAATGGCTTGCACCCAATTATACTACCGGCGCTGCTACTCAACTACGTTCCTGAAAATTTGAAGAATACTTATTTAGGGGGAATGACTTTCGTGGGTCTGATTCTGGCTATGCTGATTCAACCGCTCGCTGGAGCGCTCAGTGATAGAACTCGTACCCGCTGGGGAATGCGCCGTCCTTGGATGGTTGCAGGGACGCTTTTCAGTATGCTTTTCCTTGGATTGATGGCGTATGCCGGAGGACTTTGGGGGATTGTAGTCGCTTATCTTCTTCTTCAGTTTGCTTCGAACGTTGCACATGGGCCTGCGCAAGGGTTGATTCCGGATTTGATTCCTACAGAAAGGCGGGGGCTTGCTTCGGGAATCAAGAATCTCTTTGACATGGGGGGTTTGGTGGTTACCTCTTTGGTGGCAGGGCAACTGATGGGACGGGATAACCCGGTTAGAGCTTTTGTGATCATTATCCTTGTATTGGGATTCAGTGCCTTTTTTACAATTTTTACCACACCCGAGGAACCGCTGACCAAAGATACTAACACAGATGAAGAATTTCGCTGGCAAGATTTACTTACCCTAAATCGCCATCGTTACCCTGATTATTTTCGTTTGCTTCTCTCTAGATTTCTAATTTTGTTGGGTATTTACGCAGTACAGGGATTTGCCCAGTATTTCATCCGTGATTATCTTCGAGTGCCCAATGCTGCTGAAGTTACCGGTAATCTTATGGCAACGATTGGGTTGGCTTTAATCCTCCTCGTTTTTCCAGCAGGTATTCTTTCAGATAAATTAGGACGCAAGCGTTTAAATATGATTGCTGGGGGGATGGCTTCCCTAGGAATCTTTTTGCTTATTTTTGTTCATGATATCACGATGTTATATGCTGTTGGTGCGATTATCGGTATGGCGACGGGTATTTTCCTGAGCGTTAATTGGGCGCTGGCTACTGATCTCATTCCTCAAACCGAGGGAGGTAAATACCTTGGGCTCTCGAATTTTGCGACAGCAGGGGCAAGCGCATCAAGCCGTTTGGCTGGTCCTTTGATTGATGGTATCAATGCGTTGGCGCCTGGAGCATTCCTCGGGTATCCCGTACTCTTTTTATTGGCTGCGGGCATTTCTCTAGTCGGCGCGTTGCTCATGCGCAGGGTGAATGAGCATCCCTTGGGAACCTTGAAAAATCAGCCAAACTGACGAAATACTATAAATTTTATCTATCATTTTAAGATAATGTTGGGGAAATGATGAAATTGGAAACGCAAAAAGCAAATTGAATATTTCTTATGGATACAAAATGACCCTGGCGCATCGAGGTTTTTTAAAATGATGCGCCAGTTCGTTGTAATCATTTGGCTTCAAGGATGAATTTTAGGAATTGTCCCTTGCTCCGTTATGATCTCGGGACGGGGTGTCTCCAATTCGTGGGGTAGGAATATATATAACAGACGGTCGTCGCTGTGCGGTTTGGGGGAAAAGAGCCATTAATTTGTATACGGTTTCAGGCATATCTGTGCTAACTTTTAAACCCAACTCGCTTGCTTTCTCAGCAGTAATTGGATAATCGTGTGTCCATGTGCCTGTGGCGATTTCTTGAGCAATTTTCTCGGCTTGTTCATCACCTATTTTGTCTTTAAGTAGGTCGGTAACCATTGCTTTTACCTGGCGAATGGCTTTCTCGGAGATATCTGCCAGGATGATTGTTGAATCGTCCACTTTGTCAATGGATTTGCGCTCCAGAACTTTGAGGATTGAGGCAGCCGGTTGTTGTCCCAATTGGGGGTCGACTGGACCGAGAACAGCATTATCGTCCATGATAATTTCGTCAGCAGCAAGGGCAATCATGGTCCCGCCAGACATGGCGTAATGGGGTACGAAGACTGTTACTTTTGCTGAATGTTTCTTAAGTGCATTTGCGATCTGTTCTGTTGCTAGCACTAATCCACCTGGTGTGTGCAGGATGAGGTCAATTGGCACGTTATCATCAGTTAATTTGATGGCGCGCAGAATCTCTTCTGAGTCATGAATGTCAATATAGCGCATCAATGGAAACCCCAAGAGACTTAATGTTTCTTGACGGTGGATAAGCGCAATAACTCGGCTCTTACGTTTGCGCTCCATACTAGCGATCAGGCGTAAGCGTGCTGCTTCGAGCATTTTCTGCCGAATGACAGGCTGCAAAGATACGAGTATGAGAAATATCCAAAACAGCGAGTTAAAATTCATAACTACCTCCTTGTATTACCAGGGCCAGTGTTCATCGGGATATAGTTTTCTTGGTTCATGCCCTGCAGTAAATAGTCTTACTAGAATTATGCCGGTCATGAAACCTCCTACATGTGCCCACCAGGCAATACCCCCAAACCCTTGAGCACCATTTACAATCGTTAGCATACCATTGAGTAGTTGAGATGCAAACCATGCCCCGATGTAAATTACCGCAGGGATATCGATAAACCAGGGAATAAAAATGAGAAGCACAAGAGTCATCACTCGTGCTCTTGGGAAAAGTACGATATACGCTCCCAAGACACCGCTAATCGCTCCGCTAGCGCCTATTGTTGGTATAGTCGAATTTTGGTTGAAGAAGATATATAGAGCGGCAGCGGCAGTGCCACAAAGTAGATAGAAAAGCAGATACCGCCATGAACCCATCCGGTCCTCGACATTGTCCCCAAAAATGTACAAAGCGAGCATATTACTGAAAATGTGAGCCCAGCCGCCATGTAGGAACATGGATGTAAAGATAGTCAGGGTTTGAAAGACTCCGATATGGGCGAGAAAACGCTTTGGTACAACACCGAAAACCGACATGATTTTTTCGGCATGCGGACCAAAAGAAAGGGTAACAAAGAACACGAAAACATTACTCCCAATCAAAACCCAATTCATTATTGGGAAGGAACGAGACCGCACATCATCTTTTAAGGGGATCATTATCTATCTCTGCATTTTCTTTTGGAAACATATCTCGTTGTGTTGATTATAGGCAATTATAGAAGGAAGTGCAGGAGCAGCCATAAAGTCGCCAGGGTTACAGTTATCAGCATTGCGGGGAAACCCTTTTTAAAAAAGGTTGCATAGGTTATTGGATACCCAACACTGTTGGAAATACCTGCTGTGACCATATTGGCTGATGCTCCAATCAGCGAGCCGTTGCCACCCAGGGCGGCACCAATAGAGAGACAATAGTAAAGGACTTTGGTTTCCGCTCCAGGTACGGTTAAAGTGAGATACCCCACGATAGGAAGCATAGCAGCCGTAAAGGGGATATTGGCTACGAAAACCGATAATATCGCGCCCAGCCAAATGACCGATAGCATTGTCAGAACCAGGCTATCCCCTACCATCTTGCCGATTGAATCTGCAATAATGCTGATTAAGCCCACCTCTTGAATGGCACCGACGACAATGAATAAGGACATGAAGAACACCAATGTTGTCCAATCGACAGCATCAATCATCTCTTCGATATCTGGCTTGATCCAAACCATTAGAGCGGTTGCGCTAACCAACGCGGTCACCGCCGGCACTAGATGAAGTCTCTCGCCAAAGATGAACAACAGGAGCATACCTGCCCCCACCACCCCCGCTTTTTTTAGATGTTCGGGTTTTGTGATCTTTCCCCGCTCAGCCAGCATTGCCAGTAATTCGGGCGATGCGGTTTTCGCTTGAGATAAATCCTTTTTAAATGTAAGGAGGCTGTAGATGATTAAACCCACAAAAGCAAGGATGACGCCTGGTGTTAGATTTGCCAAGAAGTCGTTAAATGAAATATCTCCATAGGACCCGATCAGAATATTTGTGGGCGTTCCTACCAGTGTACTGACACCAACGACATTCGAGGCGAAAACTTCAGGGATGATCATTGCAAGCGGGTTTATTCCTATGGCGAGGGCAATTTGTACAGAGATGGGGGTCATAAGGAGCATGGTGGTCACATTGTCCAGGAATGCGGAAGCGATACCGGTGATGAGCATTAAAACTGGGATTAGTAACCACACTCTACCTCCTGAGATACGATAAGCAAAATAAGAGAGCCATTGGAAAATCCCCGTATTTTCGATTACAGCAATGAGGATCATCATTCCCATTACTAGAAAAATTACGTTCCAGTCAATGTATTTTATTGCGCCATGGAAGTTGAAGATGAACAAGGTTTCAGAAAAAGGGCGCCCAAGGTAACTGACAACGAATAGAAGTGCGGTTCCTGTGAGCGCTGCCAGGGTATTGTGAAAGACACCTGTGGCTATCAAAACAAGTACGAGGACAAAGATGATGGTAGCAATCCAGAATGCAGCGCCAATTTGTCTCTCTAATGTGATGGCAGGCTTGGTAATTGTTCTCCCACTTTTTAGATTTTGGATTTCTTCAGATGTCAGGTTGATCTCAATGCTTCTGAAATGAGAGCGGGAAATTTGAATACTTAGTGAATCCGGGATTTCTTTTGGCATTACAAGCGTATAATGCCCATCTGCTTGAGTGAGCGTTTCGCTAAGGGGGGCGTCCGAGCCACTTGCGTGTAAGGTAACCTGGACTTCCTCCACTGGTGCATTATGGTTATCCTGGATAATGCCAACGATCCAAGCCTCATTTTCCTCTGGGGAGGCGAGAGAGTCCTGACCCTGCCACAAAAGAGCGATACTGATTCCCAATAAAAGACCGACAAATACCACCCACAAAACTTTACGCTTCATTGTTCTGATTCACCTCCGTCAAGACTGCTTTTGCGTTTGTCTTTTCTTCGATGTTCGAAGCGAATACTTTCAGCCGTTTATCGGAGAAAAAATCTTCTTCGCCTTTTCGTCGCGGCTGACCTAGGATCACGAAATTCGCATCATATTCTCGGCTAACTTCGATAATCTCATTTCCTACCTCTCCGTGCCGGATAATTCCCTCTGCAGCCACACCCATTTTCTCTGCTTTGCTCTTGGCGTTTAAAAGGATGAATTCTCCCAAATGCTCAAGCTCTTGGCTGATCATGTGGACTCGGCTGCTTGAGGAATGTGCCATGAAATCTAAATTCACGACATATACAAAGTAGATAGGTAAGCTGTACTCAAGAGCGAGCTCAATAGCTTTTTCTATCGTTGATTGGCTGGATGGTCCTCCACGAATAGCACATACAATTCCAGACATACTGTCCTCCTTACTTACGCCATAAAATACCGATATTATAGGAGAAGTTCTTTGAAAGGAACTTCACTTAAAGAATGATATTAGTTTAACATAGTTCTTCATAATTTAATAGGATAGATTGCAATAACTACGATATTCGTTCGCAGAGCATTTTTTCGCAGAGGTTGTTGTATACTGGGAGGTAGAAAAATTAGTGAAAGTTCCAATTGATTTGTTTGCTGGATAGATAATTGCCCGGCGCGATGTTTACCACGGGTTTCTAATTGTTTTTGAAAAAGACTGCGAAGTAATTCAACTGCTTTGAGCGTAGTGCCTGGATTCTAACCTGGGAATAAATAAAATTAAAGGGCTGTCTTTTTGGACAGCCCCTTGATTCGGTTATTCTGTTGTTGATAACTACCCTTGCCTACTTTGATTCTTCTTTCGGCAGGAAACGGGTGACATTAGTTCCGCATACAGGGCATTTACCTTTCACCATTCTGCGACCGTTCTTTGCGATCTCGACCTTTCCATCTTTGATCATTTGTTTCTTTCGGCACTTAACGCAATATCCTTCAAAATCCATAATTTGACCTCCTTTGGTAGATAAATAATAGGCATCTTCGCCGATATAGGCAGCCTAAATTTGTTTATATTATACCCTGAAACCGATTATTTATGTCAAATAAGTTTTATAAGACAATAACCATCATATTGGGATGGTTTGTTTAAAAAAACAGGAATTTTTGAGTTGTTTTTAAACAGACAATGAAAGTTGTTATAATATTATTATGAGAAGCCTTGAGAATATTCAACGCGATTGGCAAGATTTTATTCTTCACCAGAAAATATCAAAAGACCTTGATCCGTTAATCGTTAATTCATGGCGTCGTTCCAGACCCAGGCTCAATCCATGGTACAAGGTAAATATCAAGAAACTATACCCAGAAAATCTTGAGGCAGCGCGTA
The DNA here is from genome assembly GCA_011176615.1 of Anaerolineae bacterium. Lineage (GTDB taxonomy): Bacteria > Chloroflexota > Anaerolineae > Anaerolineales > UBA11858 > G519. The sequence continues at coordinate 6,303 of DUEG01000044.1, forward strand.
AAGCGAGTGAAAAATTGATCTCTCTCGCTAGACCGATCATGGAGGATATTTATCAATATGTGGAAGGATCAAATACGGTAACGTTGTTGGTTAATAGCGCTGCATATGTTTTAGATATGTGTGGTGACCCATCTATGCTTTATTGTGCCCGGGAACACGCGATAACCGAAGGAGCATTCATATCCGAGGGACAGGTTGGCACAATATCATTTGCCATTCCTCTCTTTGAGGGTGTTCCGGCGAGAGTAATTGGCGCTGAACACTTTTTAGCACAATTTCATGATTTGGCGGATGTGGCTGCCCCGATATTCTCGCCAGCCGGTCGTATTTTGGGCATTTTGGGTTTGATTACAAAAGCAGAGAACTATCACCCGCATTCATTTGGAATTGTTATTTCTGGAGCACGCGCCATAGAAGGACAATTGATTGCTAATAATCTGCTCGATGAACAAAATAATCAATTGACTGAATTGAATACAATCTTGGCGACGCTTTCAGAAGGAATTCTTGTTTGGGATTCTGAGGGAAATCTTATCCATGTAAATGAAACCGCGACAAAAATCCTACGTCTGTCACATTCTCGTCTATTGGGTAGACCCATAAATGAACAAATCGGATTTCCACCGGTTTTGAAAGAGGCATTGCAAAACCATCAAACACTTGAAAATATAGAGTTGAATCTCAAGGTTGGCGATAATACGATAAATTGTGTTTTATCACTCACCTATGCTCAAATGGGGGAAAACAGGCAATGGATTATCGCAACTTTGCGGGAAGGGAAAGATATCCGCCGCCTGGTGCAAAGTCAGATGAGTGGGTGGATGGCATTGTCAATCAGTGATGTGATTGGCGAATCCGCCCAGATGAGTAGTGTTCGCCGTTTGGCGAAGGCATCTGCAAATGCTCGCGCAGGCATCCTGATTCGAGGGGAGAGTGGCTCTGGCAAGCAAGACCTCGCCAGAATTATCCACAATGAAAGTCAGCGGAGAGAAGGACCATTTTTAATATTCAATTGCAAATCTATCCCAAGCGGGATGATTTTAAGCGAATTATTAGGTCATGACGAAGGCGTATCGTTAAAGCACCCTGGTGGACGCCCGAGTAAATTCGAGTTAGCCCAAGGCGGGACATTGTACTTGCAGGAAATTGAAAGTCTTCCGATGGAAGCACAGGCGGTTTTATTGAATACAATCGATCTTGGGATTGTAATGCGTTTGGGGAGCGCCCGAGCAGTCCCCGTGGATGTACGTATCATTGCGTCAACCACTGCTAACCTGGAAAAATTAATTGCTGGTGGGAACTTTCGAGCGGATCTTTATTATCGTCTTAGTCCATTCGAGATAAATTTGCCTCCATTGAGAGAGCGCAAGGATGATATTCCAAACCTGGTGGAGAAAATTTTGCGTCGGTTCAATAAGCAGCAGAATCGCAGTGCCCAATTTACACAAGAGGTACTTGAATTATTGAAAGGGTATTCTTGGCCAGGAAATATCCGCGAATTGGAATTTGTCGTGGAGCGTGCTATCTTGCAAGCAGGGAATTCCGAGATCATTGTTCCAATGCACCTACCGGATTATGTTAGGATTCCAGGTACAGGATCGCTTTCCTTTGAGTTCAATAATGGGTCTGTCAAATTAAAGGATATTGAACGAGAGGCGGTGATTCGAGCGGCACGGATATATAGTGGAAATGTAACAAAAATGGCGGCTGCATTGGGAGTGGGGCGGACAACAGTGTGGCGCATTATGAAGCGGATGAACTTGGCTCCTGAACAATTTAAAGAATAAGCGATTACTCTCAGTGGTGTTCCATAATGAAATAATGTTTCGTTGTTTGTGTTTCATTATGAAACATTTATTACCTCTTTCTTGACATTTCTGTAGCAAATGATATAATTTTATTAAGTTCCCATATGTGGGAAGTTTTGTTTGCTTTTGTGAAGAGGTTTTGATATTTAAGTTTATCGTCTTTATTATAAATAATAATTATGTAAATCCAAATATTGGAAATTATGTCCAGAAAGCCTTTCTTGGGATTGTGGTCGTTTGACAATTTTGGCATTATCAACAAAGCGGAGATTATAGAATCGCCGGTAACGTTTTTATGTTGCTGGTGATTTTTGCTTTATTTAGGGATTTACCGGGAACCGGGTAATAAATTAGGAAACTAACACAGGAGGTGACTATCGAATAAGCATAAGGTAGTACTAAATCAATTGTCATAATTAATCTAAGAAACGTTGTAAAAAAAGGAGAATAAAAATGAAGAAAAAAGGTTTAGGTGGCGAACTTCTTGCTGAATTGTTTGGAACATTTGTCCTGCTCCTCTTAGGGGATGGTGTGGTTGCTAATGTAGGATTGGCGCCTCGTGTTGCTTCCAATGGCTATGACTGGAATACGATAGCATTTGGATGGGCTTTTGCTGTTGTTATCGCAGTGTATGTGGCTGGTGGCGTAACTGGTGCACATATTAACCCCGCTGTAACAATTGCCATGGCAGTAAAACGTGATTTCCCTTGGTCGAAGGTGATTCCTTATATCCTCGTACAAATCGTTGGGGCTTTCCTGGGCGCTTTCGCTGTTTACCTAATCTATCGTGACGGATTAGTTGCTGCTGGTATGCCTAATGTCTGGTGCACCGGTCCTGGATCGACATTCGGGAATGCTGCCTGGGGTGCTGCTGGAGCAGAGGCCGTCGGTAGTTATTCTTTGCTCACCGCCAGCATCGCAGAGTTCTTTGGAACAATGGTCCTGCTATGGGGCGTTTTAGCGGCGTTTGATGACAAGAACTGGGGAGTCCAAACAAAGGCTAATTTGGGAGCATTGCTGGTTGGTTTCACGGTATTGGCTGTAGGTCTATCCCTTGGTGGCCCAAGCGGATACTCCATCAACCCCGCCCGTGACCTTGGTCCTAGAATTTTTGGAGCCTTAGTAGGCACAAAAGGGCTGTTTGATGGGCTCTACTGGTTGATTCCGCCTTTCCTCGTCCCAGCAATTTCAGGTGCGATCGGCGTATATTTCTACGATTGGTTCATCACTCCATTCCTTCCTGAATAGGTAAAAAAATGCTTAAACCGGTCTCGATGATCGGTTAGAAACTCATGTACGTAAAATAATAGATCTTAGGAATAGGAGAGAATTGATGAAGAAATTAATCAATAAAATAGATGATGTTGTCCCAGAACAATTAGATGGGATGGCAAAGGCGTATCCAGACATCATTAAGGTGCATTTTAACCCTGACTTTGTCTATCGCGCGGATGCGCCTGTAAAGGGTAAAGTTGCGTTGATTTCTGGCGGTGGCAGCGGACACGAGCCGATGCATGGTGGTTTGGTAGGCATGGGTATGCTTCATGCCGCTTGCCCAGGCGCAGTATTCACCTCGCCAACCCCTGATCAAATGCACGAAGCAGCAAGAATGGTTAATGCCGGAGCCGGTGTTCTTTTCTTGGTAAAGAATTACACGGGTGACGTAATGAACTTTGAAATGGCAGCCGAGTTAGCCGCAGCAGAAGGAATCGATGTACAAAACATCCTAATCGACGACGATGTTGCCGTAAAAGATAGTTTGTACACTGCCGGACGACGCGGTGTCGGTACAACAGTTCTCGCCGAAAAGATCGTTGGTGCAGCATCTGAGGCTGGTTACTCCCTTAAGCAAATGGCAGACCTGGCTCGCAAAGTCAACGTCAACGGGCGCAGCATGGGCATGGCAATTACTTCTTGCACAGTGCCAGCAGCGGGGAAACCGACATTTGATCTGCCGGATGATGAAATGGAGATTGGTATCGGCATCCATGGTGAGCCTGGTCAAAAGCGCATGAAGATGAAGACCGCGGATGAAATCACTGAGATGATGGCGCTTTCTATCATCGAGGATCCGCCCTATTCCCGCACTGTACGTGAATGGGACAAGGATAAGGCAGAGTGGGTCGATGTCGAACTAACGGATCCACCTTTCAAGGCTGGCGATCAGGTGATTGCTTTTGTCAACAGCATGGGTGGTACACCAGTTTCTGAATTGTTCACCGTTTACAGAAAACTGGCAGATATCTGCGACAAAAAAGGCTTAAAGATTGTCCGAAATCTAATTGGTCCTTACATCACGTCCCTTGAAATGCAGGGAATGTCAATCACTTTGTTGAAAGTTGATGACGAGATGCTTAAATTCTGGGATGCACCGGTGAAGACACCCGGTTTGCGTTGGGGTGTTTGATAATCTTATGGGGCGGGTGGCTTATAGCCCGCCCCAGTAAAGAGGTAAATAATCAATGTCGATAAGTCGTGATGACCTTGTAAACTGGGTGAAAAACTCTGTTGAGATTTTGCATGAAAACAGTGAGTATTTGACGGAATTGGATGCTGCCATAGGTGATGGTGATCATGGCATCAATATGGATAGAGGATTTAAGGCGGTGCTGGCAAAACTCCCGGATTTTGAAGATAAGGACATTGGTACTATCTTAAAAACCGTTGGGATGACGTTGTTATCAACAGTGGGTGGTGCAGGAGGCCCTTTATATGGAACGTTTTATATGCGGGCAGGCATGGCAGTAGCCGGCAAGATGGAACTTTCCTTGGAGGATTGGACCGCCGCACTGGATGAGGCTGTCAAGGGTGTGGTGATGCGCGGAAAAGCCGAACTTGGTGATAAGACCATGGTTGACGCGCTAAAACCAGCTGTAGATGCGCTCTATAAATGTATTGATGAGAAAAAGCCTCTTGAAGAATCTCTCCAAATATCTGCAGATGCCGCAAAAAAAGGCATGGTGGATACTATTCCTTTGGTCGCTCGTAAAGGTCGGGCAAGTTATCTGGGTGAACGTAGTGCAGGTCACCAAGACCCTGGTGCTACATCATCCTACCTGCTATTAAAAACAGCCGCTGATACTTGGCATAATGGATAGTCTTTTAATTCTGTTAAATGTGTACTGTTACTTAGAAACTACCACCAAGTCGTTTGCTATACTATAAAGAGTATTTAATTTAATTAAAAAAGGAGAACTGATATGGCGAAATATGCTGCTGCAGTAGATCAAGGTACTACTAGTACCCGTTTTATGGTTTTCGACCACTCTGGACAGGTGGTTTCTGTCTATCAAAAAGAACATGAGCAAATTTATCCCAAGCCTGGATGGGTTGAACATGATCCTATGGAAATCTGGGCACGTACCCAGGAAGTTATCAAAGGTGCTCTTGAAAAAGCCAATATTGATCCTAAAGACATTGCGGCGGTTGGTATAACAAACCAGCGAGAAACAACGGTTGTTTGGGAGAAAGCCACAGGCAAACCTGTTTACAATGCCATTGTTTGGCAGGATACCCGAACCGATAAAATCTGCAATGAATTGGCTAAAGATGGTGGTCAGGACCGATTCCGCACCAAGGTCGGGTTGCCCTTGGCTACTTATTTCTCTGGCCCGAAAATCAAGTGGATACTTGAGAATGTAGAGGGTGTGCGCGCTAAAGCCGAGAAAGGCGAAGTGCTCTTTGGCAACATTGATACCTGGGAGATATGGAATTTAACCGGTGGTCCTAATGGCGGCGTGCATGTAACCGATGTAACCAATGCTTCCCGCACAATGATGATGAATCTTGAAACCTTGGATTGGGATGATGAAATTTTAGGAATCATGGGTGTACCCAAGGCAATGCTTCCGAAAATTATGCCATCCAGTGCGGTTTACGGCACTGCGGTTGGTGACTTGGCTGGAATTCCAGTTGCAGGCGATCTTGGCGACCAGCAGGCAGCTCTCTTCGGTCAGGCTTGCTATGATGTCGGAGAGGCAAAGAACACCTACGGTACGGGCTGCTTCATGCTTTTGAATACAGGCACGAAACCTGTCCAAAGCAAAAGCGGGCTTCTGACGACGCTTGGTTATAAAATCGGCGATCAACCGGCGGTTTATGCACTGGAAGGCTCGATTGCAATTACTGGCGCACTCGTACAATGGCTGCGCGATAATCTGGGCTTGATCAAGAACTCGAAGGATATCGAGGACTTAGCAAAATCCGTTGATGATAATGGTGGCATTTACTTTGTTCCTGCATTCTCTGGTCTGTTTGCTCCATACTGGAGGAGTGACGCCCGAGGTGTAATTGTTGGGATGACCCGCTATGTGAACAAAGGTCACTTTGGACGCGCTGCTTTGGAGGCGACCGCTTTCCAGACCCGAGAAGTGCTAGATGCAATGAATGCAGATTCTGGCGTCGATCTGAAAGCGCTTAAGGTTGATGGCGGCATGGTTTTCAACGAACTGCTAATGCAATTCCAGTCCGATATTCTTAACGTGCCTGTGATCCGCCCAACTGTTGCTGAGACTACAGCACTCGGCGCGTCATATGCTGCGGGCTTAGCCGTTGGCTTTTGGAGCAACTTTGATGAGCTAAGAGCCAATTGGGGCAAGGACAAGGAATGGACACCTAAGATGGATGACGAAAAGCGCACGGAGCTTTATCATTACTGGAAGAAGGCTGTTACCAAAACATTTGATTGGGTCGAATAATATTGGTATAGCTCAAGTCTTTCGTCAATAGTTTCAGTGTCAATAGTGTGAGGCTGAAGGTGACTTGTGCTCCTTCAGCCTTTGTCTGTAAAGATGAGAGAATTATCTGAGAGTTATATTGTCAAGTCTATCGCGTCTCGAGAGTGCGGAACAGAACTTAAGCCGTTTGAGTTTATCAAGTTAAACTATAGAACCAATTAATAAGGAGCATTGATTGTCCAAAAAGAAAAACAAATCAAAAAAGAAGGAAGAAGAGAGTACTCTGAAAACAACATGGATCTCCATGCGGTCTGGGTTGGCTATCATAACGATTGTAAGTATTTTGTTGGTGATTTGGACTGTCTGGAAGGCTTCTACGGGTCCGATTGGCGAGAGAATACTATGGGGTCTGGCTTTTGGAGGCAGTATTTGGGTGATTTTTTTATTTGCCCTTTTTATAAATCGTTTGTTTAGGCGCCGTAAATGAAACTATGATAACGATATTCTCGAACGATACCCCGATTGAGGAAAGCGATTGGGAAAAAGTTTGGGCGCCCTATCCCCAAGATGTTTATCAAGCGGTTTTGAAGGAGATTGAACCGAGCGATATTGTTTTGGAGATTGGAGCCGGAGATTTGCGTCTTGCTCGTCAAATTGCAAGGGTTGCCCAAAAAGTGTATGCGATTGAAATGCAAGGAGGATTGGTTTTAGATAGTGTGCGAAAATGGCATAAAAATGCCCAAACTAGTTCTGCCCTGGAACTAATAAATAATATCGAGATCATCATAGGGGATGCATGCAGCATTCCATTTCCTACGGATATTACTGTAGGTGTTCTGTTGATGCGCTATTGTCAGCATATCCAACACTATGAGGAAAAGTTAATGAAGGCAGGCTGTTCCAGATTAATTACGAATTCACGCTGGCGAATGGGCGTAGAAGTTGTTAATTTAATGGCACCCCGCATATCTTATGATGAACTTGTTGTTGGATGGTACACATGTTGGTGTGGAAATTCAGGATTTAAAGCGGGCCCTCTGGAAAATGTGACCCATGAGGTTTTGAGCGACATCTCTTACGAAGTGTTTGATTGTCCACGTTGTAAGGTTAATAATATAAAAAAAGATTGATCATAGGTTAATCAGGCAAGCAATAATTTATAATTAATTTATTAAAAAAGGAGATGGTCTTACATGAAGTTATCAGGTAAAAGAATTGCCTATTTGATTGAAGAAGGCTTTGAAGACCTGGAATTTTGGGTGCCTTTGATGCGTTTGAAA
>DUEG01000045.1 GCA_011176615.1 Anaerolineae bacterium
ATAGGTTTAGTTGTTCATGAATTTGCTGAAGGCGTTATTACTTACCTGTTTTTAATAAAAAGTGGCGTATCTAAAAAACTTCAGCGTTATACGCTTTTTTGATAGCAGGGCTAACTACTCCTATAGGAGCATTTGTCGCTTATCTGTTCATAAGCAAAGTAAAAGGCTCGACTCTTGGGCTAATGCTCGGATTTGTGGTAGGAGTACTATTATATGTTTCTGCCTCTCATCTTTTGCCAGAGGCTAGAGAACATGAGAAAGAACATTCTACATTTGCTTTTCTTGGGGGTGTTGGGCTGGCATTATTCCTCGTCCTAACAAAACGCCTATAATAAAATTCCAAAAACATTTGTAAATTTACATGGGTTGGGAGGAAGTGGACGGGTGTAAGCATGATTGAGAAGCATATCATTAGGGGCGCAAATTTTATTTCCGGGATTAAATCAAATCCTTGGCGGTATGTTTGGGGAACGAAGATGACGCCACTTGACAATTCCCTTTTAAGCAAGTGAATATATGACAATAAGTCAAAGTTATTCAAGGTGATCCACGCAGCGACGAGCCGATCTTTTCGGTTGTGTTTTTCAACAGTCACTTGCAAGTCTATTTGCCAACCTGTTGAAATGTGGTTACAATAGGTCGATTCTTGGGAAAAATCCTATTAATTAAGTCTTATAGTTCCCTTATAGTATTTGTGGTAGATAAACTAAACGAATGGCACACGTATCGAACAAACTTAAGAATTCTTTTGAAGGCGCACTCGCTGGCGGGGGCGATCCGGCGACCTCTCCTCTATATGTTTTTGGCCCTTTCCTAAAACTTATTGTGGTCGCGGGTGTTGCGCGAGTTACGTTTGGTGCCTCTATTTGGTTGGTTGTCTTAACCATTGCTGTCGTATCTGGTATGTATCGTTTGGTAATGAAATGGGTCACAGATGGGAGTGGTGGTAGCGGTTTGAGCGAAGAGGAATTTGGTGGTTGGGCGGTGAAAATAAATGCTGCGATCACATTTGTCGAATACACACTCACATTTTTAGTTAGCATGTCAGCAATGGTTACGTTTATAGCAGATCGTGTGCCGGTTTTGAACGAAAAAATTCTTTGGTTTCAGTACAGAACCATAGTGGCGATAGGGTTGAGTATACTGACTGGTTGGCTTGTGAACCGGGGTCCACGGATGGCTGCGCGCACATTTGGTCCTGCAACGGGCGGGGTCTTGATTTTGCTCTGGGCGATGGTCATTGCAACAATTTTCAAGGAAGGCTTTCATTTGCCTGACTTGAATTTCACTGCATTCACTAGAGGATATATTCATTTCACCCTAGGCGGGTATGTTCGAATATTGGCTGTTATGACAGGGATCGAAGTTTTTGCTAATTTGGTGGCGGCTTATGATGGAAAACCTGAAGAAAAAAGTCAACGGGCTTTCAATAGCCTTTTAATCATTATGGGTACTACGGCGATAACAATGTTAATTGTTGGGCCAGCAATATATGAATTATCCAATCCTTTGAATAGTAATGTATCGGTCTTTACCCAAACAATGGATAGACTATTGCCAGCGCCTCTTCCCTATTTTGGAACCATTGTGGGGATTGCTGTTTTGATGTCTGCCTCGGCTGCAAGCGCTCAGGGTCTTCAGAACCTTGCGCTTGGATTGCGGGAGCGCCGTTACGTTCCGCCTGTTTTTGGAAGACGTAATCGTTTCGACGTAGCGGATAAACCTGTCTGGCTTGAGGTTGGGATTGTTGGTTTTTGTTTTTTGTTTTTTGGGACCAATGAAGAGACCTATTTGTCACTTTATGCCGCTGGGGTTTTTATCTTATTGAGCATGACAGGCTGGGCTGTGACAAAGCGTCTTCTCCGAGAAATACGGAGCGAATTTGCATTTAATAGAGTGACTTTGGTGGCTGGAACAATTGTTGCGGCTACATTGACAACAGCATCTACAGCGATTATTTTCGAGGAGCGTTTCTTAGAGGGCGCGTGGACATATTTTTTGTTCATTCCAATTCTTTATGCCTTTTTCACAATGTCGAGAAGCCGTCTTGGTGCGCCAACTCCAGAGATGGATTACCTCGGTTTACTTGATGCCGCTCAATTAGCAGGCTTTGGTTTTGGTCAAGTGCCAGTAAAAAGTATCCTGCCATCCATCATTCGACCCCCAGAACCACAAAAAGAACTCGCTTGGCAGCCAGAACCCAAAGAACGAAGCCAATGGCGGGATGAACATATAGAGATTCAGAATGCAGTCGTCTTATTGGATGGTTCGGAGTATGCGGCTCAAGCACTTCCTTTAGCAAAAGCAGTCCAAAAAGCAACCGGAGCGAAGTTAACCCTGCTATCGGCTGTAAAAAATCACACACCCTCATTAGAAGAACAATATAGTATCACGAACAAACAACGGGAGGCATATCTATATGGGGTAGTGGATGGCTTAGAATTAGACCCAAGTTTAGTTGAGGTAACCGTTCAACCGGGCTCTATTACGAATGCCACGATAAACTTGATTGAAAAACATGATGTCGATCTTGTAATTACGTCTACACGCGGAAAGTCGGGAGCCAAAAACTGGTTAACAGGTGGGGTTACGAGGAAATTGGTTAACCAAATCTATAAACCTATTCTACTTGCACAAGTGGATGGTAAGTTTATTGGAACAACCTATAAATTGGGAAAAATCCTAGTTGCCTTAGATGGGTCAATCAAGTCTGAGAAGGCATTACCTTATGCGCGTGCTTTTGCAGAAGCCTTTGGAAGTGAATTGGTATTGCTTAGCGTACCAGAGGTCCCGGAAGTTAAAGATTACAGGGCAGCCGCTGATGTCGTAAAAACAATCAGGCAAAAAGCAGAAGCGAATATGAAGAAGTTCCTTAATGCTGTTGCACGTTCTTTACGTGAGGACGGCATTAAAGTAAAGACGATTGTCACAGGATCCAGAGCAGCACGCACAATCGTAATGGTTGGTAAAGAAGAGGCTGCCGACTTGATTATAATTACTTCTCGGGGTCGTGGCGAATTGGATTATTTACTCCTGGGTAGTGTAGCAGAACAAGTAGTGGAACAAACGGATTTACCGGTTTTAATTATCCCAGTCCACTAAACTCATGATTAAAGTAAATACCTGAGAGCGGTTTTATTAGTTTAGTTAAGGAGAAGGGGGAGAGAAAGAAGGGCAATCTTTAAAGTATGTACAGATAAAAGATAATTATCTTAGCCAAGATTCTCTCTGAGGGGCGGTCTTTATCAACCAAATCATGAAGAATATTCCTAAATGGTTTGTTGGGGGGTTTGTCACCATATTCCTTCTAAGAATTAAAACGGTAGCAAGGAATGTGGAACCAGAATGGTATAATAATAGTTTGCTTATTTCATGAGTAGTAGCGGATTAATTTTGCTCACCAAAATAGAACGCATGTGCTATAATAGACAAAAGGTTCGAGGATGTCTAAGAAAGTAATTCGAGTTGTCGGTGCACGAGAGCACAATTTAAAGAATATCACCGTGGAAATACCCCGCGATAAATTTGTTGTCATCACTGGTTTATCCGGTTCAGGGAAGTCTTCCCTCGCATTTGATACGATATATGCGGAGGGGCAGCGACGTTACGTAGAATCTTTGTCGTCATACGCCCGCCAATTCCTAGGGCAGATGGATAAACCAGACGTTGATTCTATTGAGGGGCTTTCGCCTGCGGTATCGATTGATCAACGAGGTGCGTCACATAATCCCCGTTCAACCGTTGGAACAGTAACAGAAATTTATGATTACTTGCGTTTACTGTATGCCCGTGTAGGTATTCCTCATTGCCCGGAATGTGGGCGGGTTGTGACACGACAATCGGCTCAAGAGATTGTCGACATTATCCTGGCGTTACCTGAAGGCAGCCGATTGCTTATTCTCGCGCCTGTCATTCGCGGACGAAAAGGTACACACCAAGCGGTTCTCGACGAAATACGTAAATCGGGGTTTGTGCGTGCCCGTATAGACGGTGAAGTGATTAATCTAGATGATAATATCGTGCTTGATCGTTATAAGATGCATACGATTGAAGCAGTGGTTGACCGCCTGATTATTCGCGAATTTGTTGATCAGGAAGGGATGAATAGTTTCAATACTCGCTTGACTGATTCTATCGAGACTGCTCTGAAATTTGGCGAGGGGTATTTAGTTATTCAGGATGTTACAGATGCGAAAAATCCACATGACTTACATTTCTCTGAACATCTTGCTTGTCCTGATTGTGGAATAAGTTTTCCGGAAATTGAGCCCCGTACATTTTCTTTTAATACTCCTCACGGTGCATGCCCAGTCTGTCAAGGACTCGGCGGGAAACTCGAAATAGATCCCTCTTTATTGATTCCAGACCCAGATATGACGCTTGAAGAAGGGGCAATTGTTGTTTCAGAATGGCGTGGTCCCCGCTACAATGGGAGTTGGTATTGGCAAGCATTAAAGGCGGCGGCAGATGAATATAATATCGATTTGAATACGCCGGTTCGGAACATACCTGAAGAAAAAATGGACATTATCTTATACGGGACAAAAGGCAAAGAAGTCCCGGTTAATTACGAAAATCAACAAGGAAGAAAAACAAGTTTTCGGATACCTTTTGAAGGGGTAATTGGGAACCTAGAACGACGGTATCAGGAAACCAATTCGGATTATATCCGCAACAAAATATCAAGTTATATGAGTTTGAATACATGCCCTGCTTGTCATGGCGCCCGACTGAGGCGCGAAGCGCTGGCTGTTACGATTGACGATGTGAATATTCTGACCGTATCGGATTGGCCTGTAAAACGCACATTGGAGTGGGTGGAACGCCTTCGAGGGTCTGATACGCCATTAAATGAGCGGCAGCAAATTATTGCAACCCGCATTTTGAAAGAATTACAAGACCGATTGGGGTTTATGGTTGATGTTGGCTTGGATTACTTGACCCTTAGTCGTTCTGCAACGACTCTTGCCGGTGGGGAGGCACAGCGCATTCGTCTTGCTACCCAAATAGGCTCACGTTTAATGGGTGTCCTTTATGTTTTAGATGAGCCATCAATTGGGCTTCACTCTCGAGACAACGCTCGACTCCTGCGTACCCTAAAGGGTTTGCGTGATTTGGGGAATACAGTGTTAGTTGTGGAACATGATGCAGAGACGATTGAATCTGCTGATTGGGTAATTGATCTCGGACCAGGTGCTGGAGAACATGGGGGAGAGGTGGTTGCTGTTGGCACAGTGGAGGATATCATCAAACATCCCGCTTCTATAACAGGAGCATATCTTTCCGGCAAGATGGAAGTGCCCTTACCTGAAAAGCGCAGAACTGGAAATGGTAAGGCATTAAGGATATTGGGCGCACGCGAGCATAACCTGAAGAATATTGATGTGGAGATTCCCCTCGGTAAATTCGTCTGTATTACGGGGGTTTCTGGTTCTGGAAAATCAACTTTGATGGTTGATATCTTGTACAAAGCCCTTGCTAGAAAGTTAAACCGGGCTCGGACACAGGCAGGAGATTTTGACGATATTGAGGGAATCGAAAATATTGACAAGATAATCAATATCGATCAGTCTCCAATTGGACGGACACCTCGCTCAAATCCGGGTACGTACACGGGTCTCTTCGATCATATCCGCAAGTTATTTGCAGAACTTCCGGAGAGCAAAATGCGGGGCTATAAGCCTGGTCGGTTTTCCTTCAATGTGCGTGGGGGACGGTGTGAGGCTTGCCAGGGACAAGGGCAATTAAGGATTGAGATGCAGTTCTTGCCGGATGTGTATGTACCTTGTGATGTTTGTCATGGGGCTCGATTCAATCGTGAGACATTACAAGTACATTTCAAGGATTACAATATTGCGGATGTGCTGGATATGCCTATTGATAAAGCCCTTGAGGTATTTAAAAATTTTCCGGTCATGAAACGGAAATTGATGACTTTGACAGATGTAGGGTTAGGATATATCCGAATTGGACAGCCAGCGCCTACGTTGTCCGGAGGGGAGGCTCAACGGGTAAAATTGGCAAAAGAACTCTCGAAACGCTCCACTGGACAGACGCTTTATGTGCTGGACGAGCCATCGGTTGGGTTACACGCGGATGATGTAAATAAATTGATACAGGTTTTAAATCGGCTGGTTGATGCTGGGAATACAGTTGTGATCATTGAGCACAACCTGGATATTATTAAAGTAGCGGATCATATCATTGACCTTGGCCCTGAGGGTGGTGACGAAGGAGGGCAGGTCATTGCCTGTGGAACGCCAAAAGAAATCTGTGAGAATCCCAGATCGTATACAGGAAAATACCTGCAGCGTTATGTGCATACTCTTCATAAGAAGAAATGCCGTTAAGGGACGGATCGGTTATTAACGAATGGTATCAATCTTGAGCATAGCCTCTATTGCAGTAGATGGAACAGATTAATTCTGGTCATATTTAAGGTTTTTGAATTAGAATAAGAGGCATCCGAATTTGTAAAACCCCTACCCCCAACTTTTGATGAACATTTTGCAATCCAGAATAAGTAAGGGGTATATTCTAATATTGTGTTCCCATGATTGTCGGTTAAAAATAATATTGTATTGCCTGCTGGATTTCTTATATCCAAAGATTACCCTTAGAGGCGAAAATACGATAATGGAAAAAAGGAGAGAGGGATAAAATCCTCTCTCCAAGGTACCATAGTCAATCGCAAAAGATAATTTAATATTTTACGATAGTAATCATTACGGGTGGATTAAGCGGCGTCTGGTTTTCCTCGAGCCGCAAGAAAGATCGACGCAATCAATGCTACTGCACTAGCGATAGCGCAAGTCCACCAACCCATACTCCATAATCCTGCTGAACCGAGGACAACCCCGATAACCAATGGGGCGATTGGGTCGGAGATATTGCCAACACCTCCGGTGAACCCAGTGCCGGCTGCCTCTACATCTGGCGTATAGGCTACAGAAGGTACTGCCCAGAAAACTGCTTGTGGCCAAGAATTGCCAAAGGCGCCTAGAAGCGCTGCAAAGTAGAACGCGCCAAAACTTACAGGGGCAAGAACTGGTAGAAGAATTGCTCCGATGATAGCAACTGCAAATCCAATCACCATTGTCATTGCTCTTCCTTTAAGTTGATTACCCATTTTTTTGGCAATCATATCAGATACGGAACCCCCGATTAATGCTGCAACAATGTAACCAATAGAAACGGCGGTCATAAGGTTGCCAACATGTGTTACATCGTACCCCAAATAAGATCCATAAATTGGGAGAGTAGAAAGCAGACCAAAAAGCATCCAAGTGCTGCCGAGCATAATCAGAGAGAGCAACCATGTTTCTGGCATTCGAAGCATTTTAGAAAATGGTGAAACTTCTGATACCTCTTTTTCAACGGCAGATTCTTTCGGCGCAGGCGCTGCGGGGGCAATTTCTACGGTAAGGTACCAGATAATGACTACTACAACTGAGATCAATCCCAATACCCAAAATGATGCTTGCCAACCCATTGATGGTATTACGTGACCGACAATGAAGCCACCAATACCTCCGCCGGCTAGACTACCACCCAGGAATATACCTGAGGCAAGCCCTATTTGCTTTCCTCTTACCCAACCCATGGTTGCTACGACAAATGCGGGCCAAGACATGGATGCGAATCCTTGAATAGCCTTAAGCACTAGCAATAGTCCATAGTTTTTGATGTATGGAAACAGGAATTGGGGAATAAGCAAGGATGCCATAGCCAAGATGACGGTTTTCTTGATGCCTATTTTGCTTATTACAGCACCCCCCACAATAAGCCCAATTACCCAAAAGATCATACGGATGGTTTCTCCAAACATAACAGCATTTGCTGTATACCCAAGTTTTTCCGCAAGTTGAGGGGCGGTCATTGAATACGATGTCATCGTTGAGAAAACGGTAAGTGATCCAATCGTGCTAATGATTGCTACCCACTATGCGTACCCAAACGAGTGTTCTTTTTCATTTTATTGTCTTCTAAAGAAGTTAATGATTTAAATAATTTAGAATAACGACATTTTTTTATTCAAGAAATCAGTTTATAATCACCTCCTTATTCACATTGACAGAGAACACGAGAATTAAATTTCCCCTTTTTCTCTTAAATCATCAAGCCATTTCGTTAAATTCTCAAGGAAAAGGTTCCTTGCCTCCTGTATATTTTTAGGTAAGGCAGCGGTCAGTTGTGCTTTCTTTTCCGAGCCATTGTCCCCGCAATCCCATACTTTATGAGTACCAACAAAACAAAGAGGCATGTCTGATTTGCCGTCCCAGTGTTCGGTGGTATAGAAGCCCAATTTTTTTAATGGGAGATCAATGGTAACGTCAATCGTGACCCATTTTCCATCGACAAGTATTTTTACGTAATTATGAAAGTCGACAATCTCAGTTTCTTCCAGCATTTGCTTCATTTCGTCTGGCAGGTTGACAATCCCATACCTATCATCTGGAAACCAGGTTAAGTCTTTCCAGCGTTGAAGGCAGATAATATCTTTTGTTTTTACACCGATGGTTTTGTATAGTCCTTTTAATAAGAAATTTTTACCAGAGCAAGTTCCTTTGTTCCTCTCGTAAACATCCTTTGGGTCCCTTGATCCCATGCGACCAAAGGGAATATCTCTTACCTTCTCAAAGATTTTTACAATTTGTTGGTCTCGTGGAAGGTCATCAATCTCCCAGTCTGAAAGTATTTTTTTGGCTAGACTCTCTTCCATTGTTACATCTCCTTTAATAAAGTCTTAGAATTTGTGCAGGGGCATATTCACATAAACCTGAAAGCCAAAAGTCCACTGCCCAAAGTATTCTTTCCATGTCATTCATATAATTAGGACCCAGTGCTATCCCGTTTACTGAAATTCCCTTAGGAATAATATCTCTGCCTATTGATGTCATCATTCCAGTTATTGCGCTTGAGCAAGCGTTTTCGTAAATAGACCCGTTTCCGGTGAGATAACCTTCTCCCTCACCCTCTCCGGTGTACCCGGTTGTTGTATTCATATAAACAAGTTTCCCGGAATTTTTCTGAAGCATATAGGGAACGGTTGCTCTTGCCACCAAAAAGTAGTTCAAAATCCATTTCTCGAATATCTTGTCCCAAGTGTCTACTGAAATGTCATTTGAGTTATATTTTCTCATCTCTTCTTCGAGGTAGAAATTGCAAATCAAATAATCTACGCTCCCTAGATCATTGACAATGTTATCAACAACGTTTTTAAAACTGTCCTCGTTACCAGATGAGACCGTTTTATTAACAATTCTGGATTCGGAGTTGCCGTTAATTTCATTGAGCATATTGTGTTTGTGGGACTCGAGATCGATTAAGCCAAGATTTACTTCTTTTTGAGAAAGAAATTTGCTTAGTTCCATGCCAACAATGCTATTCGCGCCGAAAATGATACAATTTTTGCCTTTATAGTCATGCATTAGTTCTTGCATTATCTTCCTCCTTATCGCAGGTATGTAATTCCACCATCAGCGAGGACGACTGTTCCGCTGAGATCGGGAAGGGAAGTCAAAGAGAAATGTGCATATATTTCAGCAATTTCCTCAGGAGATATCATCTTCCCCGTAAGTGATTTCTTGTTCATAGTATCAATGCCATCTTCTACACTATGCCCCCTACTTGCGATTACTTTTCTGATTAGTGGTGTATCCACATGCCTAAGCGCTAAAGCAAATGATAAGATACCGTCCTGAGTATAGTTTTTCGAGATGTACTTTGTCAGCCCAATAAAACCCGCTTTTCCCGCAAGGTATGGTGATGGAATTCCTGACGAAGACATGGGCGCTGCAGAAAAGATAATTCTTCCCCAACCCTTTTGTCTCATATGTGGGATTGCTAGAAGCGTGCAATATACTGCACCCGAAAGATCTATCTGAATTGTCTTGATAAAATCGTCAACCGAGATTTCCGGAAAATGTCGCTTTTCTTTTGGGCCATATACTGCTGCATTGTTGATGAGTATGTCCACCCCGCCACTCTTTTCTGATATGTGACGATACATTGCTTTGACATCATCTTTGTTCGATATATCGCACTTTGCGGTAGCCGCTCTTGGTTTTTGATATTTTGAGTTGATGCTATTTACTATTTCGGTTGTATCTTTAATATCACAGAGGTAGACAAACGATCCTAATGATGCAAATTTCTCGCAAATCTTCACCCCAATTCCGCCTGCTGCACCTGTGACAAGGGAAACTCTACCTTGTAAGTCCATCTTGTATCCTCAACTTGTTACCTAACTATTTTTCACCATCGCTGCTGGTACAGCGGGATATAACCCGGAGTACCAGCGTTGATATTAATTCGATCCGACGGAAATTGGTGACTTTAATCAATCCAATTCCGACTATTCGTTCATATATTTGACCTGGAACTCCGAAATTTTATCGAAGATATCCTTCAGTGCCGGGTATGCGCTTTTGTAAACTGGGTAAAGTTGGTTATATATTTCCGTGGCTTCTGGACTTGGTGTGAAGCGCTTTGTTGTGGATACGAGTTTGGCTGCTTCCTGGTAACTGCCCCAAATTCCGACGCCAACACCACCCATAATTGCTGCACCAGTGGCTGTTGCTTGCTGCGGGTTATGGACACGTACGAACGGCAGATTATTTATATCTGCATATATTTGCATCCATACATTACTCTGGACACCGCCACCGATGGCTCGAATCTCGTTTAGGCTGAATATGGGAACATCGACTGATTCAAACAGTTCATATAACCAACGGATATTAAAACTGATACCTTCGTAAAGCGATCGAACGAAGTGCCCTCGCGTGTGAGGTAAGACCGCGCCAAGGTAAGCGCCCCGAGCATTGATGTCAAAGTGTGGTGCGCCGCCTCCTCGTAAGTAAGGCAGGAATATCAAACCATCTGACCCCGGATTGATCTTGGCAACCTCGTTTGTCATGACGTCATAGATTTCGGCACCAAGTTTCTCGGCTACAATGCTGTCGAGACCATAAAAATTATCTTTTGCCCATTGTTGGGCAATACCGCCGGCAGCCGTAATAAGCACCAGGTGATAAGCATTAGGCCAGGGCAGGCAGGTGCTGCAATTCATTTTCACCTTGGGATTAGTGCTTGGGGATTCTCTAAAAACGCCAGTCCAGTTAGCAGATCCGATATAAGTATATGCCATTCCACGTTCGACCACACCCGCTCCGACATCAGAGCAAATAACATCGCCAGAGCCTAAGCAGACGGGTGTCCCTTCTTTCAAACCAGTGATTGCTGCTGCTTCAGATGTGATGTGTCCCATAATGTCATGTGATTCAAGGACATCGGGAATCTTACCCATGTCGATTTCGGCTGCTTTAAAGATCTCTTCTGAGAGTTTGCGTTCTTTGATATCCATGTATGCACACATTGATGCATCACCCCACTCGGTAGCAAAGTTTCCTGTTAGCCGTTGGGCAATAAATTCCTTTGCCTGTAGGAATTTGTAAGTCTTATTGTAGACTTCTGGTAGATTGTCTTTGATCCAACGTAATTTGTTAATCACATGGAGCTCGGACTGCCATCCTACCCCGTGGATTTTATAGTAATTGTCTAAACCGCCAAAATATTTGTGCAATCGCTCGGCTTGTTCGCCGCTACGGCAGTCTGCCCAAATAGCAGTGCGGTCAACAAGCAATTCCCCATCCTTGCTTACCGGAGTTTGGCTCATCATCTGAGCGCTAAAGCTAACGACAGCAATATCTGCAGGGTTAATTTTACTAGACTTAAGTACCTCTTTCGTGCTTTCAACAACCGCCGTCCACCACTCCTCTGGGCTTTGCTCAACCCAGTTGGCGTGTGGATAGTATTGTTTGAATGGAGTATAGCCACTTGCCAACAACTCAAGTTTTTCATTTACGATAATTGCTTTGTTACCGGTCGTTCCTAAATCATGGACAAGAATATATTTACCCATTTCAACCTTACCTCCTCGAAACTAAAGTATGACGAAGAATATTATTAAACATTTACGACAATGCCGAATTATTAGGATATCTATAACGATTTTGACATGAATGTTATCCTCGTTTTAGATAAATCATTAGATTCTTGGATTCAACTCATAAGTGCAACAAAGCTGGTAGGAAAAAGGTAAGCCGAAGTAAAATAAGGCTTTTCAGACCCACCAGAGTCAAAGGAGCACTTATGAATTACAAACAGCTTACCCATATACAAAGATACCAGATATATGTACTTTTGAAAACAGGACAAAACCAGGCAACAATTGCAAAAGTTCTCAATGTTCACAGATCAACCATTAGCCGAGAGTTGAGAAGGAATAAGGGCAAACGCGGATATCGACCTGCTCAAGCTCATCGCATTGCAATAAAGCGACATTATAAACCTAGGCCAAGGATTACCCAGGCAGATTGGGCAATTGTAGAATCCAAATTGAGAGAGGATTTGAGCCCAGAGCAGGTATCCAATTGGGTGAAAGAGCACAATCATATTGAAATAAGCCATGAATGGATCTATCAGTATGTTTGGCGTGACAAGAGATGCAAAGGGTTGCTTTACAAACATCTGCGCCACAAGAAAAAGTATAGAAAACGAAGTGGAAACCGTGATAATCGAGGAAAAATTCCTAATCGGATTGGTATTGAAGAACGTCCTGATATCGTTGATAGACGAGAACGTATAGGTGACTGGGAAGTAGATACGATTATCGGCAAAGGCAGGAAGGGAGCCATGGTTACCCTGGTGGATCGGAAGAGCCGATTTCTTCGCATTGGTTTGGTTACCAGGCGTACTAAAGATGCTGTCGCTGATACAATCATCTCCCTCTTGGCTGGTCTGCCTGTGCATACGATTACTTGTGATAATGGTAAAGAGTTTGCTGATCATGAAAAGATTGCCTTGGCTCTGGAGGCAGAGGTTTACTTCGCGCATCCTTACGCTTCCTGGGAGAGAGGTACCAACGAAAACACTAATGGCCTCATCCGCCAGTATTTTCCAAAAGATATGTACTTTGGCAATCTGTCGACACCTGACATTGCGTTTGTCGAAAATCGCTTGAATTCACGACCCAGAAAGTGCCTCTCTTTTGCCCAACCTATGGTAATCTTAAATAATCACTGTTGCACTTGATACTTGAATCTAGGATTTATATTATTTTCTTATTCTTCGCCCCCTTTCAGTCTGGAATATTTTCTTTTACTCATTAAACCAAATATGTTCATTTGCACCTCAAAAAGACGCTGTAGTCTTCTTTTAGTAGTTGAATTCAGCTGCGCTACCTACTTGAGTCCAAAACACAAAAGATGAACAATATGTTATACAATACGATAAAATTATAACATAAAATTTACGAAAAAGATATAATAATTTATAAAAGCATCAAATATGTGACAGTGGTATGTAAAGTGGATAACAAGATTTATGGGAAAAATCAGTTTGTGTTTTGGAAAACAACAAAAATAATCTCAAGATAATTAATACTAATTATGCAGAAAAACACCTCACTTTTAATTTTTAGAACAGATAAACATGTATTCTCTGCACGAAATTGTTCCGTTTTTAGTCGGACAACCATAGAACTGGTCAATGATCAAAAAATTTGCTCGGAAATGGGGTAGAGGAACTTATAATGGTTAGATGGGCTGAATTCTGAAACTGGCAAAGTTCTTGCATGTTAACTTGCAGACTTACCAATATTTTATAGAGGAAAAAGGACATAATGGGAATGCGCATTGCAAAACTATTCCTAATCTCAATCTTTTTTATTCCAATAATATCTTTGGGAAAGGCGCAAGCGGATGAAATATCA
>DUEG01000046.1 GCA_011176615.1 Anaerolineae bacterium
TTACTTTTGGCGGGATGTACATAGCATCTAAGTTAATGCTTCTTGGAAATATTCATTTTGGTTTTTCTGGCGCGTCGGATGTCGCGGCAATGCCTTTATTAGGGTTGGTTCTTAGTGTTTATGGCATCATAACAATGCCAATTGAAAACGCATATTCACGATGGCGAGAGCGATTAGCAGACCAGTATGCTTTACAAACCACGAAGAAAGGTCTTGCCTATGCTTCTGCGCTTAAGAGGTTAGCCAATCAAAATCTTGCTGAAGTTGAACCAGAACCCTGGGTTGAATTTCTCCTGTATTCGCATCCCCCTCTTGGTAAACGCATCAAAATGGCATTAAATTCTGAAACTCAGCCATCAAAATAATATAAATCGGAAGGCTGTGATGATGGGAAGTCATTACAGATTGGTTCTATCTTAACCGGATCCTATTCTTTAGGAATAATGATCCACAATAATAGATAAGGAAGCAACCCGGGGATTCCACCAGGCACAAGTGCAATAAGAAATGCTAACCGGAACCAGAATGCTGAAATCCCGAAAAAATCTGCCAATCCTCCACAAACACCAGCAACAACCCGGTTTCTTCTCGATCTACGTAATGGATGTTGGTTCCCAGCCATTGATTATCTCCTAAGAAAAGGACTATATGCTAAATTAATCTACGCACTTGGGGACTAATAGTTGCGATTATTTTTTGGTTATTGTCTTACGCAATGGTGTAAATTCGATTGTGCTCCCGTACCCATATTAGTGGTCAGATCAGTCAGGGATAATGATGTTTGATGGCAAATGGTTAAATCTGGATTATCCACCAACAGCATACGTACCTTGCTGGAGTATCATCGTTGTGTAGTACGAAAATCGTTATAGGTTTCGTTGATGATACCCCCGTTCCACCGATATTCGCAGAGATGCGACTCTGAACTCTTCATCGGTAATGATACGCAAAGAGTAGTTCTTTTTAACATTATGAATGATTCCGAGTAAAATAAATATATGATGCTGGAGATAATGCTTGAATCTGGCGCCTTATACATCATATCCATGATGAATCGAGGAGAATAATGGATTGCAGATTCTCGTTTGACGATCCTGAACGAGGAATAGAGGATGCCCGATGTGCTCATATTCCTGCAGGAGTCTATGTCCGTAAAAGCAAAGAATTTCGGTCAAGTCACTTTCTAGGTGTGACTGGCAGGCATCCCTTACTACTAGTAGATGAATCAGAGATCCAAGACGACATTTTACTTTGGGTAGAAAATAATTAGAGGAGTAATAAAGGTTATGCCAATTGAAGATGCGCAACGTTGGAATCAGAGATACCAGGCAGAAGTTAAAAATGCGCTTGTTAATCATCGCCAATTCCTGCATGATAATGCGAAGTATTTACCAAAAAAGGGTGTGATTCTCGATGTCGCTATGGGCTTGGGAAAAAATGCCGGATTCCTTCTTTCTTCTGGATTTCAAGTAATTGGTGTTGATATATCTTTCGCTGGTGTGTCTATTGCAAAAGAGCATTTTCCAGAGATTCAAGCCTTGGTCGCTGATCTGAACCACTGGATTTTTCCGGAAAATTATTTCGATGGAATCATCAATTTCTATTATTTGCAGCGAGACCTTTTTCCTAAATTTAAATATATCCTTAAAAGCGGAGGAATCTTGATCGCAGAAACTTTAATGAAAGTTTCAATCAAGGTGAAACCAGAATTGACCCCGGAACATTTACTTGACCATGGTGAATTGTTATCTCTCTGTCAGGATTTGGAGATTCTAGAATATCGTGAAGGGTTGGTGAAATCTAGGCGGGGGCTAGAACTGTCTATTGCAAGCATTATCGCTCGGAAGGGATAAACGATGAAATTATCAATTTCACTCCTTCAAATAAGTTTTGATTTTGGGGAACCGGCGAAGAACCTCGATCGGGTAACGAAGTATATTCGTGAAGCGGGAAAACGTGGTAGTGACCTTGCGTTGGTTCCTGAATTGTGGGCTAGCGGATATGATTTATCGAATTGGGAACAATACGCAACCCCACTAGATAGCGGAATGTTCAAAAGGGTCAGTGAATTAGCAAAAGATAACCATCTAATGATCGGTTGTTCTTTGTTGGAATTAGACAAAGGTGCGCCGTACAACACATTTGTCCTTTATGACAAGGAAGGGGAATTAATCTCGCGCTATCGTAAGATGCACCTATTTCGCCTTCTAAAAGAGGAGCAGTATTTAGGAGAAGGGAATGAAATAGTAACTGTAGATACCTTTTGGGGGAAAATTGGACTGAGTATTTGTTATGATCTTCGCTTTCCAGAGATATATCGGGCTTTGGCTTTGCGAGGCAGCCGTTTGGTCTTAGTCGTTGCAGAATGGCCAGAACGCCGGGTGAATCATTGGGACATCTTGCTGAGGGCTCGAGCGATTGAAAATCAAGTTTTTATTGCCGCGGTGAACAAAGTTGGAGAATCAAAAGGAGTGAAGTTGGGGGGTCACAGTGTAAGCCTTGACCCATGGGGTAAGGAGATTGTTTATGGTTCGGATCACGACATACTCTTGACAGGGGAACTAGACATGGATGAAATCAACCAAGCACGACGATGGATACCTGTCTTCGATGATCGTCGACCCGGTTTGTATGATTTGGATTCTTAATCATGGTTGATTTCTTGGATGTTGATGGGTCTATTGGAGAGGGTGGGGGGCAGGTTCTTCGAACCGCATTATCATTATCCGTGATAATAGGGACTCCAATCCGTGTTCACAATATTCGCGCTGGGAGAAGGCAGCCTGGTTTACGACCTCAACATATGATGGCTGTTAATGCAGCAGCGCGTATTTGTGGAGCGCAAGTCTTAGGGCTGGAATTGGGATCCAAGGAGATCAAGTTTATTCCTGGAAAGGTTACAGGGGGGAATCAAAATATCGAGATCGGGACGGCTGGTTCGACATCGCTTGTTTTTCAAACCATTGCTGTTCCATTAAGTTTTGCGGCGCGAAGTTCTAGAGTGAAGTTATTTGGTGGCACACATGTTCCTTGGTCCCCTTGTTATCACTACTTAGCGCTTCAGTGGGTAACGTTTGTACGCAAAATCGGGTATAAAATAAGCCTTGAATTAAAGGCATCTGGTTTTTATCCAAAGGGTGGCGGAAGCGTTGTCGCAATTGTTAAGCCAGTTGAGAAAATATCTGCGCTGAATTTAACAAATCGAGGAGCATTGATCCGGATAAGAGGCTTCTCAGCGGTGGCGAATTTGCCTCGAAATATTGCTGAGCGACAACGTGCTCAAGTTGTTCGAAGAATGGGCGATCGTTATCCGTTAAGTGATATTCGCTTATCCGAACTGGATTCTCCACCTTGGGCAAAAGGAACGATGATACTTTTACTCGCAGAATTTCAAAATTCACAAGCCTGTTATTTTTCTCTGGGTAAAAAAGGAAAACCCGCGGAGCGCGTTGCTGATGAGGCAATTGATTCTCTAGAGGCTTTTCTATCTTCAAAGGGTGTGATTGATGAATATCTTGCTGATCAAATTTTGTTACCTTTAGTGTTCGCGGCAGGGAAGTCCGTCTTTCGCACATCGAAGGTTACTCAACATTTGTTGACTAATGCACAGATAATTAAGATAATAACAAATGCAGATATCATCATTGATGGGAAAATTGGAAAGACTGGATTAGTACAAATTAATCCTTTTGCAGTCCAAAATAAAGATGAAGAAAAACTATGAACACATCGTATTTTCGTTTTTATGCAGAATTAAACGATTATTTACCCGCTGATTGGCGGTATAAGCGTTTTCCATATCAATATGAGAATCACCAAACGATTAAGCATTTAATCGAATCCTGGGGAGTTCCACACACACAGGTTGGACTTATCTTAATCAATGGTATTTCTGTGGCGTTCAGCAGTCGGGTGGCTGACGGATTGCATGTGAGCGTTTTTCCATATTTCTCGAGATTTAAGATTAATGAACTCTCGAAGGTTTTGTCCCCTGAGATCAAAACATATCGTTTTATCAATGATGGTCATCTTGGGAAATTAACGACTTATATGCGTTTGCTTGGATTGGATGTTCTCTATCGCAATAATTTTTCTGATAAGGAATTAGTAGAAATTGCGATAACCAAGGGAAGGATATTATTAACGAGAGACCGGAATCTGTTGAAACGGCGGGAAGTTGTTTATGGGTATTGTATTAGTACAACTGAACCGCGAGAGCAACTTATTGAAATCCTCAGGAGGTTTCATTTAACTGACAAAATTCACCCATTTAAACGTTGTCCAAGATGTAATGGTATTCTCAAGCCAATAGAGAAGGAAAAAATCCTTCATCGCTTAGAACCCAAAACAAAGAGATACTACAATGAATTCAAGATTTGTGATTCTTGTTCGAGAATTTATTGGAAGGGATCTCATTATGGGCGAATCACAAACTTCATCAAGGGTGTTATTCAAGAGTCCAAAGTGAAAATCTATTGAATCGTTAATGGTACAAGTTTGGGAAAAAGGCTATAATCTATTTATTCTCATTGCGGAGGCAATAACATATGCTAGATGAATTCTTTGAGCCTGCGTCAGTAGCAGTAATTGGCGCGTCCACGAATCCAGCAAAACTTGGATACGCTGTGCTTAATAATCTTGTAGAAGGTGGGTACAGTAAAAAGGGTAAAGTGTACCCAATTAATCCTAAAGCAGATTCAATAATTGGACTTAAAGCCTATCCATCCGTTCTAGATGTTCCAGAAAGCATTGACTTGGCTGTGATTGTTATTCCATATCTATACGTTCCACCGGTGCTTGAGCAATGTGGAAAAAAGGGGATCCCTGCTGTGATTGTAATCAGTGCTGGTTTTAGGGAAGCGGGGATGGAGGGGCTAGAACGCGAACTGGAATTGATAGATATTGCAAAACGGTATGGCATCCGTCTTATCGGTCCGAATTGTTTGGGCGTGATTGATACTTATACCCCTATGAATGCCTCGTTTTCTGCTGGAACACCACCATCCGGTCCAATGGCTTTTATGTCACAGTCTGGCGCGTTAGGAACAGCGATCCTGGATTGGGCGGAGGCAGGACGCTTAGGTTTGGCAAAATTCGTTAGCCTTGGGAATAAAGCGGATGTAAGCGAAATTGATATGTTGAAAGCATGGGTTGATGATGATCATACAAAAGTGATATTAATTTACTCAGAAGGGTTACCTAATGGTGAGGAATTTGTAAAAGTTGCTCGTCAAGTTGTTCGCAAGAAACCTGTTGTCGCCATTAAATCAGGCGTAACTCAATCTGGTTCAAGAGCGGTATCTTCACATACTGGGTCGTTAGCGGGTTCTGAGCAAGCGTACAAGGCAGCGTTTTTACAAGCAGGGGTAATACGAGCGGATTCAATGCAGAATCTATTTGATTACGCTTTGGCACTTGGTTATCAACCTCCCTTGAAAGGAAACCGAATTGCTATTGTCACCAATGCAGGAGGTCCAAGTATTTTGGCGACTGATGCTCTGGAGCGATCAGGGTTGAGTATGGCTCGCTTTAATGTTGAGAATGTTCAGACTCTTGAAAAGAATTTGCCTGATGCCGCCAGCGCTGCTAATCCGGTTGATGTTTTGGGAGATGCACTTGCTGATCGTTACCAATTTGCTTTAGAGACTGTTGTTAATGATCCTAATGTGGATGGTTTGATGGTAGTTTTAACGCCTCAAGCGATGACTGAGATTGAAAAGACTGCTAAAGTTGTATGTAAGGTCGCTGATAAGACTGATAAGCCTATTTTGGGATGCTTTATGGGAGAAGCACAAGTCCAGAAAGGTATTGATATTCTGATGAAGCATGGCATACCAAATTATCCTTTCCCAGAACGTGCGGGTTTGGCTTTCAAAGCAATGGCTACTTACCGTGAGATTCGGGGTCGTCCGGAACCGAAATATGTTTCGTTTGATGTAAACCATAAAGTCGTTTCAGAACAATTGAAAAAGATACGTTCAGAAGGACGATTGTCCATTGGGGATGCAGAATCCCGCGATATCCTCAAAGCATATGGTTTACGTATACCAATATCAAAACTGGCTGAAACACCAGAACAGGCTGTTGAGTATGCTAATGAAATCGGTTTCCCGGTTGTTCTGAAAATTGCATCCCCAGATATTCTGCACAAAACGGATGTCGGGGGTGTCAAGGTTGGATTACAAACACCTCAGGACGTTCAAGATGCCTTTGAACTGATGACCTATCGTGCTCAGCGATACTTGCCTGAGGCAAGATTGTGGGGATGTCAGGTACAGGAGATGGCACCACGGGGAGGTTTGGAAGTCCTTGTTGGTATGAATCGTGATCCTCAATTTGGTCCTTTGATCACTTTTGGATTAGGTGGAATTTATGTAGAAGTGTTGAAAGATGTAACCTTTCGGGTTTCCCCTCTATCGGTGCAAGACGCCGAGGAAATGCTTAATGAGATTCGCGCCTATGCGCTTTTGGATGGCGTCCGAGGACAACCTGCTGTTGATAAACAAGCGATAATTGATACGTTATTACGCATTAACCAACTTGTTCTTGATTTTCCGGAGATAACAGAACTGGATATCAATCCGTTAATTGTCTATCCTCAAGGGCAAGGTGCTATAGCCATTGATATGAGATTAATTTTGTCGCGAAAATGATTCTGCAAATAAATTCAGGAGATGATTTATGAATTCAATATATATAACCTCTGTTGAACGATATTCTGGAAAGACAGCGGTAAGTCTTTCCTTAGGAATACAATTCCAAAAGGATGGTAAGAAAGTTGGTTATCTGAAACCATTGAGCATCCAGCCATGGAGAGTTCGAGGAAAGATGGCAGATGAGGATGCTTCATTTGCTATTGATGCGTTGGGTTTAGAAATGGAGCCATGGGAGTTGTCTCCTTTTGTGGTGACTGAAGAACTATTAAAGAAAACACTAAGTGGAAAAGGCGAGGATGACTTGGTTGACCGAGTCAAACGGGCTTGTATTGACGCGGGAAAGGGCAAGGATGTATTATTACTTGAGGGCGGTGGAAGCCTGCGCGAGGGATATCTGGTGGGATTGCCGACTCCTGTCGTCGCAAAATTGATGAATAGTTATGTATTAATCGTGATTAAATATCGGGACAAAATTCGACTTATGGATGATATTCTGTCCGCTTATACTCGTCTAGGAGATGATATTGTTGGTGTGATTATCAATCGGGTGCCAGATGATGCAAAGGGCTTTGTCGAGAAATATGCCGAACCATATTTGGAGCAAATGGGATTACCTGTTTTTGGTGTAATGCCAGAGGTGCGCAGCCTGGCTGCTTTAACGGTTGGTGAACTCATTGAAGTGTTGGGTGCAGAAGTGCTTACAAATGAGAATTATCCTGAGAAATTTGTCGAGACGCTTACGATTGGTGCAATGACAACCGAAGCAGCCTTACATCGCTTTCGTAAACAACGCTACAAAGCAGTTATCACTGGTGGTGACCGAACAGATATTCAACTTGCTGCATTAGAGACATCAACTTCTTGTTTAGTGCTAACTGGGCATTTACATCCCAGTCCGTTGATTATCAAACAAGCAGAAGATTTAAAGGTGCCTATTTTGCTAGTACGGGATAACACCATGGAAACGGTAGAGAACATTGAGCGCGTCTTTGGCAAGACACGATTAGGTCAATCTAGCAAACTCAAGAAGTTTCATTCAATGTTAATGGAATATGTCGATATTGAAAGATTGTATTCGCTGATAGGATTCTAGTATTTAGGCAAATTCCTTCTTGAAGCAGGTTGCGCATAATACTTTACTCATTGAATTGTACATATACAAATATGGCTTTGATTCTTGTCTAATCATCGTTGGATAGCAAATACCCATTCGGCATCAATTTTGCAAGACTTTCCTTCCTGTCTCATAAGATTATGGGTAAGAGACACATATTAATGAAGACTTTGCCTTGATATTGTTACGATTTCATTATCATAGGTTTAACAATACCTCAAAAAGTAATCGATGGAATGCTATTCTAATTTGTGGAGAAAAAATGATTCAAAGAAAGACTCTCTTTATTTATTTGCCCCTTATTATTTTTATTGGTGTTTTGCTTGGTGCCTGTTCAGTTATACAAAAAAGTGATTTAGATGTGGGAAAAGAGGCCCTTAATTCAGGGAATTACCAATCTGCTATTGATCACTTTACTGCTGCTCTTGAAAAAGACCCACAAAATGCTCAGATTTACATTGAAAGAGGAAACGCATTTTTTCAATTAAAGTCTTTTGACCAAGCCCTCGAAGACTATCAAAAAGGATTGTCAATCGATCCTAAACAGTCTTCTGCATACAATGGTTTGGGAAGTATATATAAAAGTCAGGGGGATTTGCAGAATGCTTTGAAGGCATTCAATCAAGCAATAGAGATCGATGAGCAGAATGCAATTGCTTTTTACAATAGGGGTACTATTTATGCTGAACAGAACAACTTGAATGCTGCAATTGATGATTTTTCCAAAGCGCTAAAGATTGATGATCATATACCAATGGCGTATTACAATCGTGGTCTTGCATATTTATCGTTAGGTAAAACTGAAGACACGATTGCTGACCTTTCGATCGCAATACTTTTAGATGAAAATTTGATTGATGCATATTTTTATCGAGGCGTTGCTTATATGAAAGGTGGTCATCTAAATTTAGCACTCGAGGATTTCACAAAAGTCATTGAGAAACAGACAGATAATGTTAAAGCATATTTGAATAGAGCAAATGTGTATTCGCAGACTCAAAAATATGATAAGGCTATTGAAGACACACGAAAAGCAATTTCTTTGGACCCTGGGAATGCTTCTGCTTATTATCTTCTAGGCAATATTCATTATTACAGTAAACAATATAAAGACGCGGTTTTGGCTTATAACATGGCTTTGGGCTTAGACCCGAACTATGCTCCAGCGTTCTTAAATCGTGGGATTGCTTACAGTGAATTGAAGATGTACAAGGAAGCAAAGAAAGACTTGGAATATTATTTGCAATTGGAACCTGATTCAGATAATAAGGCTTATGTAGAGACTTTACTTAACGACTTGGAGAAGTAATGTTCTTGGAGTAATATATTATTGGAACCAATACGAATGACGAATGTTATATCCGTCAAAAATTGAGTAGATAAGTGAAAGATCGGATGTTCACTTTAATAAACCGTTAGATTATACGGAAAGAAAAATCATGGTAGATACCATAGAAAAAAAGAATCAGGAAATTAGAGACCAGATCTCCCTGAAACTTGATGACCCACAATTGTTCATCAATCGGGAATTAAGTATGTTAGAGTTTCAGAAGCGGGTTCTTGAGGAAGCAGAAGATGAACGAAACCCTCTTTTGGAAAGAGTCAAGTTCCTTGGTATTGTTGGGTCGAATCTTGATGAATTCTTTATGGTAAGAGTTGGCGGTCTGAAGATGCAATTAGAGGCTGGGGTTGTAGATTTTTCGATAGACGGTTTGACCCCCGCTGAACAATTGGCTGCGATTAGGAAAGAAATCACGTCTCTGATGAATAAAGCCTGTGCTCTTTGGTCTGATAAATTGCGCGGAGAACTTGATAAAACAGGTATACACGTGCTCGATTTTGAGGATTTGAATGAAAAGCAACGCGAGAGCGTCCAAGTATATTATGAAGATGTGATTTTTCCAGTTCTAACACCGCTGGCGTTTGATCCCGGTCACCCCTTTCCACACATATCGAATTTAAGCCTAAATCTGGCGGTGGTCATCCGTGATGAAAAAGGACAGAATAGATTTGCAAGGGTAAAAGTACCAACGACATTGCCGCGCCTTGTCCCAATTAAACGCTCTTCTGGAAGCGTGAGAAAAGATGGCACTGTTCCGTATCATCATTATTTTGTATGGATTGAGCAAGTGATCATGGCGAATTTGAGCAGCCTATTTCCCGGAATGGAAATTGTGGATGCACATCCATTTCGAGTTACTCGGAACGCTGATGTTGTTATCCAAGAACTTGAAGCAGACGACTTGCTGGAAACCATGGAAGAAAGCGTACGCGAGCGACGCTTTGGAACCGTTGTCAGTGTAAGTATTAACAAGAATATGCCTTTATATATTCAAGATATCTTGGTTCATAATTTGGAGGTTGACTCAAAGGATATTTATATTCTTGGTTCCCCACTTGGATTAGGGGTTTTGTTGGATTTATATAATGTTAATCGTTATGATCTTAAATATCTTTCTTTTGTTCCTCAAGTGCCTCCATCTCTAAAAAGCAGTGACACCTTGGATGGCTCTTTGTTTTCAGTGATTCGAAAAGAAGATATCTTGTTGCATCATCCTTATGATTCGTTTGTTCCGGTCATCGATTTTCTTCGACTTGCTGCGAGGGATCCAGATGTATTAGCCATTAAACAAACCCTTTACAGAGTGGGCAAAAATTCCCCCATTGTTAATGCCTTATTGGAAGCACGAAGGGATTATGGAAAACAAGTGGCTGTGCTTGTCGAGTTAAAGGCTCGCTTTGACGAAGAAAGCAATATTGGTTGGGCGCGCGTATTAGAAAGCGAGGGCGTGCATGTCGTTTATGGTCTCGTTGGTTTAAAGACTCATTCTAAGGTAGCCCTAGTTGTTAGAAAGGAAGGCGATAAAATTAGGCGGTATATTCATCTTGGGACAGGTAATTACAATTCGGTAACAGCACACATGTACGAAGACCTTGGGATGTTTACTTGCGATGAAGAAATTGGTGCGGATGTTACAGACCTTTTTAATCATCTTACCGGGTATTCAGTGGAAGATAGATACAGAAAACTATTGGTAGCCCCTAAGAATCTTCGAAAAAAATTCGAATATTTAATCAATAGAGAAATAGAATACGCACAAAATGGACAAAAAGCCCATTTGATTTTTAAGATGAATTCCTTGGTCGACAAACAAATGATTCAATTGTTGTATAAGGCTTCAATGGCAGGCGTTGAAATTGATTTAATTGTCAGGGGCATCTGTTGTTTGAGACCAGGATTGGAGGGGATTAGCGAGAATATCAGGGTAAGAAGCATTGTGGGCAGATTCCTTGAACACAGCAGGATTTATTATTTTTATAACAATAATGAGGAAGAAATTTACATTGGATCTGCTGATTTAATGCCTCGCAACCTCAATAGACGAGTGGAAGTTGTATTTCCTATCGAAGAAAAAAGTATGGTACGGTATATCCGGGACAAAGTTTTAATAATTTATCTAAAAGACAATGTTAAATCAAGAATTATGAAGGCAGATGGTAGTTATCAACGAGCGAAAAGGAAACCTCGCCAACATTCTTTCAATAGCCAGGCATGGTTTATAAAGAACCGTTTGTCAAAGGAAAGATTAGATCCTGTAAATGAATAGGCTTGCGTTACTTCATCCAGAGCATCTTGCTATTCTCAAAGAATATCTAAATTCAGCAGAAGCGGCGGATAGACGAAAAGCGAATATTTTATTGGCGTTTATGTCAGGATCGAACGCGAGAAAAATTGCTG
This sequence comes from Anaerolineae bacterium, assembly GCA_011176615.1. Taxonomy (GTDB): domain Bacteria; phylum Chloroflexota; class Anaerolineae; order Anaerolineales; family UBA11858; genus G519. Next base: position 11,510 of record DUEG01000046.1, read on the forward strand.
AAGATGTTGAATTATCTGTTAGCAGAGTTTACTATTGGAGACGTGAATATTTAAAGCATGGACTAGACATATTCCTCGATGAAAATATCGGACAAACATTTAAAAACGAGGAGTGTCGGCAACCGACATTAGATGAAGATGAAACATCGGTTGGGGATGATAGACAATTATGGACGGTTAAAGATTTGCAGCAGGATTATCATTCAGATGTTAATAGCGCGAATTTTGTAAGTGAAATTGCACTTCGTTTATTTGATGACACTATTTCTATGCATGGATTGGGAGAAGAGAAGCGAAAATTGCTGAGAACAGCGGCTGAATTATATAATTTGCTTGGCTTATCGGAGCAAGGTAGTAACCCAAACAGAAGCGCAGATGTCGTCTTGGCTCGAAATATCGATGGCTTTAATGATCTTGAGCAATTGTATCTTTCTGCGCTTATCAGGGTTCAACGAGGCAAAATCAATCAAGATATGATAGCCATGCTCACGCCGCAATTACAGACCCAAAAAGAGTTACTGACACTAATTCTTCTTCTGCGTTTGGCGATCAGGATGGATACTTCACATAGTCAATCAACGATTATCGATGAGGTTGTTTGTGCACCACATGAGATTGTGATCACTGTTCATGGTCCATTTGCAGACCAGGATACAAAAAGTACTCTGAAGGAAGGAAAAAATTGGAGGAAATATTTAAACCTCCATCTTGAAATATTTTGCCCAGAGAGCGAAGGTATTACCGAGATAACTAAAGGTGAGGGTATTCCGTATCCTAAACCTATGGATAAACCGGGGATTCAGCCATGGAATACAATGGCTGAGGCGGGTAGGAAGATTTTGCGTTACCATTTTGCAGAAATGTTACGACATGAAGATGGCACCCGATTTGGAGAGGATATTGAAGAACTTCATGATATGCGTGTCGCTACACGACGGATGCGAGCCGCTTTTATTGTGTTCTCGGATGCTTTCGAGCCAAAAGAGATTAAATCATATATTAAAGGATTGCGTGGGGTAGGAAGAGCTTTGGGGAAGGTACGTGATCTTGATGTATTTATGGAGAAGGCAACAAAGTATCTAAACGAATTGCCATCTGAAAAACGAAATGGATTAGATCCATTGTTGGATTCTTGGCATCAACAACGAGATGTTTCACGTATGCAAATGATTGAATACTTGGATAGCGAAAACTATAAACGTTTTAAGATTCAATTCAATGTTTTTGTAAATACACCTGGAATGGGTGTAAAGCAGCGTAACCAAGAAGATAACTTGTTAGGTTTGGTGCAGAATAGTGCTCCAATGCTTATTTACACTCAATTTTCATCTGTCCGATCTTATGAGGAAGTCATGCAGAATGCAACCCTTGAACAATTGCATGCACTACGCATTCGTTTTAAAAAATTTCGCTACACGGTTGAATTCTTTCGTGAGGTGTTAGGCGACTCTGCTAAAGAAGTGATTCGCGATATCAAGATGATACAGGATCACTTGGGAGATTTAAATGACGCTAATGTTGCCTGTGCATTATTAAATGAGTTTATTGAAAAATGGGAGGATTCCCAAAACTCGCTTCCGCTAACCGAGCGGGTCAATCCGGAGCCAATCGTCGCTTATTTAGCATCCAAACATGCGGAGAGATATCGTCTGATGACAACCTTTCCTGAAGCCTGGGCATATTTCACCCGACCTGAATTCAAGCAGAATCTGGCACTAGCCGTTTCTGTTCTTTAAAACAGGTGTTCTTGAGCACATTGTTTTGTTACGAGACTTGTTTATTCTATTTGTGGAATGAGTTTTGCTTTGATCTTTAGCATCTTTCCATAAGTCTGTTTAAAAGGTAGTTGTTGATTATTTGTGCTCCAGATTTCCAATTGACAATCTTTGTCTGCCTCAATCTTTAATAGAATCTCGTTTTTAATTTAAAAAAAAGTGGTAATCTTAAGATGTCATTGTTGCACTTGATGTTTAAATTTAGGCTATAACAACCTAGGATGTATTGATGATTAACCTCGCTCAAGAATGATATTTGGAATTTGTCGATGAAACAATTATTGATCTTCAGACATGCAAAA